>CABSYH010000070.1:0-8003 GCA_902481965.1 uncultured Collinsella sp. | reverse complement strand
CGAGATTCCTCTACGTCTCGTGGGCTCGGAGATGTGTATAAGAGACAGCGGCAAGCTCGCGGCCCTTGCCCATAAGCTCATAGGCAACGGGAGTCACCGTATCGTGCTCGTCGGTCTGCGCGAATACCCAAATGTCTCGATATGCATCAAGGTCCACCGCACCAGCGGCCTCGTCACGCTCGATCGAGATAGCGTTGACAGGGCAGGCGTCGACGCACCCACCGCATAGGATGCAGCCGTCGGTTACGCGGGCGCATCGGCTGGGTCGCTCGCCTTCCACTACGATGCCGCCCGAGGCACAGGCGCGAACGCAGCGACCGCAGCCGATACAGGCTTCGCTATCGATAATCAGTCCGCTCATCTATGCCATCCCCTCGATAATCTTGGCAAGCTTTGCCGCCTGCTCGGACGCCGTCCCCTCAACGGCCTCGCACGTTTGGTCACGGTCGGGCACAAACGAGCGCACGACCTGTGTCGGCGACCCGGCAAGACCGCAACGCGCGGGGTCGGCGTTCACGTCGGCGGCACTGACCACGCGCACGTCCGCCTCCTCCGCCGCGCGAATACCGGCAATACTCGGCATACGCAACTGGCCAATCTCCTTGGCAGTCGTCATCGCGCACGGCATCTCAAGGTACACCGTCTCCTCGCCGGCATCGCATCCGTGAACGAGCGCCAGCGAGCCACAGGTCGTAAAGCCCGCGCTCTGCACGCAGCTCACGTCGGTCACGCAGGGAATATCAAAGGCACCGGCAAGCTCGGGACCAATCTGGGCCGTATCGCCATCCACCGCCATCTTGCCGCAGATGAGCAGGTCGAAGTCCTCGTCGAGCGCCTCGATGCCGCACTTGAGGGCATAGGTGGTTGCCAGGGTATCGGCACCTGCAAAGGCGCGATCGGTCAGCAGCAGCGCATCGTCGGCGCCTCGAGCGATGCAGTCGCGCAGCAGCGACTCGGTCGCGGGGATGCCCATCGACACCACCGTCACGCGCACATCCATGCCAAAGCCGATAAAGTCGTCCTTCAGCGCCAGCGCGCATTCCAAAGCGCTCGCATCAAAGGGATTAATGACCGCCTGCTTGCCATCGCGCACGATGGTATTGGTCTTGGGGTCCATCTTGACCTCGGTGCTGCCCGGCACGGCCTTGACGCACACCACCATATGGAAATCGCTCATCTTCACGCGCCCCCTTTCTGGACGAGCTCATCCAAGAGCTTCTCCGAAAACAGGTTACCGCGACCCAGCTGCCCGGCAGGATCGAGCTGGAGCTTGAGCCGCGCCGACTCGACCATGGCCTCGTGACCGTACATCGTCTCCAAGAAGCCCGCCTTGATCTTGCCGACGCCGTGTTCTGCGGAGACGGCACCGCCCATGGCCGTGACCTCGGAAGCCCACTGGGCAAAGAGTTCTGCGCCGCGGCGATAATCCTGTGCATCGCGCGGCAGAATGTTCACATGCAGATGGTTGTTACCGATATGCCCCCAGGCGGCAGATTCAAGCCCACTTTCCGCCAGCGTGCGGCGATAGAGGGCGATAACATCGGCCAAGTGCGCGTTGGGCACCGACATGTCCGAACCCAGTTTGGTGATGGTGGGATCCATGCGGCGGCGCTCGTCGATGAGCATGTTGACGCTCTCGGGGACGGCGTGGCGGAAGAATCGCTGACACTCGCGATCGACCTCGGTGCGCGCGACCCATGTCGCATCGTCACTGCCGCCCGCAAGCTCCAGTACCCACCCCAAGTGATACAGCTCCTCAGCCGCCTGGGCTTCGTCGTCGCAGTCGAGCTCCACGTAGACACAGACCTTGGCGTCTTTGTCGAGCGCAGGCAGCGAGGCAAACGCCGTCGACTGCTCGCGCTGGCGACGTAGAATATCCAGGGCGCCAGCATCGAAGTACTCGATGGCAGCCGCATGGGACAGGACGGGACGCACAGAATCGGTGAAGGACACGGCCTTGTCTTCGCTGTCGAAGAAGCAGCTCACGCCCCAAACGACCGCGGGTGCCACCTGCAGGGCAATCTCGAGTTCGGTGATGACACCGATTGTGCCACACGCACCGATAAACAGATCGATGGCATCCATATCGTCAGCAACGAAATAGCCCGAAGCATTTTTTGTCTTGGGCATGGTATAGCCGGGAAGATCGAGCTCGAGTGTACGGCCCGCTGCCGTCACGAGCGACAGGTGGCGGCCCTGGGCAAAAGCCTCGCCGCGCCGAAGCTCAAGCAAATCGCCATCAGCCAGCACGACGTGGAGTCCCGTGATATGTGGGCGCATGGGGCCGTAGGCGTAGCTGCGGGCACCGGAGGCGTTACATGCCGCCATGCCGCCCAGACAGGCAGACGCCTCGGTGGGATCGGTGGGAAAAAACCGCTCGGGAGCCTCTTGGAACTCCTCGTAGGCCTCAAGCGATGCCTGGTCCCAACCAGCGGTCGGCAGCACCTTCTTGCTCAGCTGCTTGCGCAGCTCCGAGAGCACAACGCCCGGCTCCACGCGCAGCAGAAATTGGCCTTGTTCATCGCGGCGAAGGCCCAAATAGCGATTCATACGGGAAGTATTGAGGATATGCCCGCCGTGGGGCACGGCGCCGGCGGCAAGGCCGGTTCGGGCGCCCTGAACCGTTACCGGAACACGCTCGGCATGGAGCTTTTCCAAAATGGCACGGACCTCGTTTTCCGTTGTCGGAAACGAGATGCTCGAGGCCTCGCCCGATGCGCGAGATTCATCGCGGCCATACTCTTCGAACTCGTCGGTGAAGGGTTTGATGGTTGCAGACACGCGAACTCCCCCTTTAGCTAACTACAGTGTTTGCAGGGAGATGTTACCGCATCGTTTCGTCGACGTGTTCGAGACCGTCTCCATAATTGGCGTTTTTTACGTTCGTGCAATTCGGCGAGCGGCTTGATTTCCTCGGCAGACGATGCTTTTGACACATATGGCCCCGCCGTCGCCGACCGCGCGATTGTCGCTCGAAAAAAGTTGGAGTATTTTTTGCCGCCTTTTACCTGCGGAGACGCCAATCCGTCAAGCATTTGGTCAGAAATTGGTCAAGTAGCGGCTGATAAGGTCGGCGTCGACAGCCAAAACCGATAGAAGTTTTGGCCCAGAAGCAGGGAGGTTCCCATGGCATATTACTGGCCCCAGTACGGCATCGCCATCGAAGTCGACGACGATCCCCATCTCCTGCCTTTCGACGAAGAGGCATTCCCCGATACGACGGTCTACCACGTTACCACCGATGTGATCTGCGACCCCGAGTCGTTCTCGGCGCTCGCCCACCACATCGCGCATATCCACGACATCGAGCTCCCTCCCGACTTCGACGAGCTCGTCTACTCGCGCCGTCTGATGCTTCACATGCTCTTTGGAGCGGACCCGTCCACCTTTGCGCGCGTCTATACCGCCAAGGATGCCGCATGAGCGCGAAGAAGCCACCCCACTTTGCAGGCCTGGGTCGTCGCAAGAAGCTCATCGTTGCCTGCTTGGCCATCGTCTGTGCCCTTGTCGCCGTAGGACTATACGTTTGGCAGTCGCAGCCCGTACCCGAGGCGGGCGCTTCGGTTACGACGGCCGAGGGCAAAACGCGCCAGGAAATCCAAGATGAGCTCGACGCCATCGTCCGCGACAACATGATGACGATTTCGGTCGCGCCGGTCGCTCAGCTGCAGGAGGACGGCAAACTGCGCGTCAACGTGCAAAACGTCCAAGACAATAAATTTCCCCAGCGATTCCGCGTCATCCAAAACGACGAGACCATGTACGAATCCGGTGTGGTCGAGACCGGCAAGACAATCGAGACGTGCCCCGCCGGCGACATCAAAGAAGGCGAGGCGTACATCGAGATCCAGGCACTCGATGCAAAGACCCTCGACAGCCACGGCAATCCGACACGTGTCAAGGTACGGGTTGAGCAAACCGAGAACTAGCCTTCCGGCCGACACGGCACCGCATGCAATTCACCAGCATTCGTCCAATCATCGCGGGGACGGCCCGCGGCGAATAGAAAGGAACGACCATGGACATCACCAGGAACATGAACGGAGTCAGAGCGCTCGTCGTGGGCACAGGGCTCGCGCTCGCGCTCGCAATGGGCGCCGCCCCGACGCCAGCTATGGCAGCCGGGCGCGTTGGAACCACGAAGGTAATGGTCAGGACCGAGATCGACAACGTTGAGTTCAAAGTTCCGACGGTTATTCCCTTCGTCGCCAAGGCCGACGGCACGCTTCAGGGCCCCTCAGAAGACGCGACCACCATCGACAATCATTCGGCCTACGGCATCCATGTCACCAACATGAAGATCGACGCCATGAACACCTGGACCATTGCCGCCGACGCCAAGGCCGGAACCGCGCAGAACTCCATCGACTTTAAGGTCGGCCCCGACGGCGCGCTCCAGAACGCCAGCGCCGCCGCGCAAGGGACGGGCCTCGATCTTTCCAAGAATGCAGCCTTCGACATGGGCTACCAGGGCATTGCCGGCGGCACGGACAAAATCAAGCTCAAGACAAGCGGAAACGTCGCCCGCGTCACGCGCGACATCTTCCGCGTAACCGGCGAAGGCGATCAGGTTGCGACGATCACCTGGACGGTCGAGCCCGGTGCGCACACGGCATAAGGCCGTCGCCCTGGCCGCCGCCGTCAGCATCCTAGCGTTTGGGCCAGCCATGGCCTTTGCCCAGCAAGAACAGGCGCAGGCCGTCACGCAAGTGACGGTCGACCTCTCGGAGCTCGACCGCGGCGACCGCGAGGAACCGTTGGCGCAGACAGGCGACAGACGATGGCTCTTGGCAGCAGGCGCCACAGCAGCAGGCGCGGGAGCCGCCGGCCTCGGTCTGCACATCAAACGCAGCCAGAAACAAAACACGGACAGGCCGCACTAAATTAGCTAAGGAGACCCCATGGCATCGAAGAACCTTTTGCCCGTCGTCGCACTCTGCGGCGCGCTCGCAACCGGAACGCCTGTCGCCGCTTGGGCGACTCCCGTCATGGCAGACTCCTTACCAGTAGCCCTAAGTTCCGCACCAAATCCGTCGAGCGCCATTGCGTGCGAGCGTTTTTCGATCGCACAGGCCGTGATCTCAACCTCGGGATACCTTCGTCGTAATACGGACGGCTCGATAGTCGTGGATATCAAGCGTTCGAACAAGGCAAACGGCTCCCAGGCGGGGTGCGCCGTCTGCACGTGGCGCTCGGTTGTGCTCGATGCAGATGGCGATCCATGCAATTTAGAGCTGCGCATCGACATCGCTTCGGTCGATGACTCGGCGAACGGAGCGAAGGTCGCCTTCGACGGTGCGTTTTTCGAGAAAGGAGGCGGTATATGTCTGGGCTGCGCCGCCGCGAATGCAGACGATGCGCAGCCCACCCTCTCATTCACGGCATCGTTGCGGCTGACCAAAGCCGGTACCGATGTTATCGCGGCGGGAGAAGCGTCCCTGCTGTTCTACGCCGTCAGCACCAAAGACACAGACGCTCATTTCGAGAAGCCAGCCGGATCACTCAGCCTTACACGAGGGATAGAGGCAGGCCCTATTGAAATCGATGCCCACGCGCAAAGCAGGCAACGCATTCTTGCCGACCCGGCGCTTCTCGAAATGGAGTGGAACGGATCCGGAGCCATCGGAATTCTCCCCTCCGCGTTTGACGCCAAGACGCTCCCCCCAAACGACGAACCCATCAACGCAACCATACAAGAAGAGAGCGCGGACAAAGAAGCAGGTGCGGGCGACACGCCGTCGCCGACAAACAGCGTCCCAGCTTCTCTCGAAGCGCCGAATGAGCCCGCTGCCGATCCAAACGATCCCGAGCTCGCGGACAGTCTGGGGCTTGCTGATCCTCAAGAGATCGATGAAGGTAACTGCTGCGTGCTTGCCGCGCTCGACCACACAGAGGTCATCGACGCTGCGAACATCGAAGTTGCCGCCGCCAATCAGCCCGTCCGCAAGTCGGCTATCATCGCATTTCCTGAATCCATCGAAGTCGTCTTTTTGCCATCGGGCGAGGTCGTGGCCCCAACACTGCTCACCTTGTTGGGCGCCAAGAATACTCGAAACGAAATTAAAAAGGTCACAGTTGTCGACCCTGCAACCACCGCCAAGCTGCGTCTATACGCCGTTGCTCCAGACGGAGGCAAGACCTTGGAATTCGATGGCGACACACTCCTGGCCTGGCGACGTCTGGACATTATGCAAGACGTCTCGTATCAGATCGAACTCGAAGGGTTTGATCGTGCCCGCGATGCCAATATCATCGCCGCGGCTATTGAATCCCCACAGCGGCTTATGACACTGCGCTTTGAATACTATCCCTATGTCCCGACAACCACCTGAGGCTTAAATGCCGCGCATCATTCCTAATACCACTTATATAACGTATTAGATGAGTCGCGATGTACCTCGCATTTCGTTCTGCTACGATTGCCACGTTGGCATCAATACAGGAGGGCTCATGCCGGGCTTGGGAACAATCATCAACGTTGTGCTTTTAGTTGCGGGCGGTCTTTTGGGATTAGCGGGCGGCCGCTTCATTACACCGCGCATCCAAGACACGCTCATGAAAGCATCGGGGCTGTGCGTCCTGTTTATCGGCCTTGGCGGCACCATGCAAAAGATGCTCCTTATCGATGGGAAGGCGCTAGCGACCACCGGCACCACCATGCTCATCGTCTCGTTCGCCCTCGGCTCGCTCATCGGCGAGGCCATCAACTTGGAGGCCGCCATCGAGAACCTTGGCGAATGGCTCAAGCGCAAAACCGGCAGCGAGGGCGATAACGAGTTCACCAACGCTTTTGTCTCGACTTCACTCACCGTGTGTATCGGCGCCATGGCCATTGTGGGATCGATCCAGGACGGTCTGCTCGGTGACTGGTCAACGCTTGCCCTGAAAGGCGCATTGGACTGCATCATCGTCTGCACCATGACGGCGTCGCTTGGCCGCGGCTGCATTTTCTCCGCCCTGCCCGTCGCCGTGTTCCAGGGGACGATCACGCTGTTTGCCGGCGCACTCTCCCCCATCATGACTACGGCAGCCCTCGACAGCCTTTCGCTCGTAGGCTCCATGCTCATCTTCTGCGTCGGCGTCAACCTCATCCGTCCTCAGACCTTCCGCACGGCCAATATGCTCCCCTCCGTCGTCATCGCCGTCATCTACGCCCTCCTGTTCTAAATCTATCTACGCAGCAGTATCTCGAACACCTGTTTGATGCTGTGCTATGATATGAGGTCACCGAAGCTGCGTTAGGAGAGGAGAAGCGGTGGCCGACCAGGACATCAAGATGCTCATCGAGCGCATTATGGCCGAGGCCCGGACCCATCAGTCCGCCCGCTTCTCAAACGAAATCTACGCAGACGAGCCGATTCTCAAAACCGGCCGACAGATGCAGAATTTCCTCCCCGACCAATACCGCAAGATGCGCGAGATATCGCGCTGGCAGGATGACCCCAAGGGCGGCGCGGGCCGCTGGCTATCGGAGGCCGAGCTTTTCTACCGCCAAGGCTTGCTGATGGCCGACTTTGAGGACGACTGTCCCTACAACGGCACCTTTAAGTCGTACTTTCCCACCTACAATGCCATGAGCGACCGGCAGTTGCGCGGCTACTTTACCTGGCGTGCCCAAGTGCGCCGCGGAACCGTCGAGGAAACGTCTACATCCTTTGCCTTTCTGTATCTCTATGAGCTGATTTGCGGCATTGGCATAGATGATCCGCTCGAAGGTTTTAACAAGATCAAGGCCTTTTGGGATGTCTATCGCGCCTTCGAGCCCGGCATCGACCGGTTTGCGCGCGTGTGGCTGCAGGATTACGCCGTTTTCCACGGACTCGACCCCAAGCTACTTCGCGACTCTAAAACCGTCATGTTCGATAACGCCCTTATCGAGCTACGCCGCGCAGCGCGAGACCTTGTACCAGCACCGGCACCGTCCGGCCAGACTCCTAAGCGTCGCAAAACCTCCGAGCCCACGAGACGTAGAGGAATCTCGTATGCCGTCTTCTGCTTGAAAA
>CABSYH010000069.1:0-8005 GCA_902481965.1 uncultured Collinsella sp. | reverse complement strand
CCTCTCTATTCGTCGGCAGCGTCAGATGTGTATAAGAGACAGGCAGCCTATCGAGCGCGGCTATGTCAGGATCGTGCGCGTCGACGGCGCTTTTACGTTTCCCTCGCGCTTTCAGCTGCTTGCGGCGAGTAATCCCTGCCCCTGTGGCTTTTTGGGCGATCGCGAGGTTCCGTGTCGCTGTTCGGCATCGATGGTCGAGCGCTACCGGTCCAAGCTGCGCGGTCCCTTGGCCGACCGCATTGACCTGATGATCGACGTGACCCGCCCCGATCCGCAGGTGATTATCGAGGGCGCCGAGGGCATGTCGTCGGCCGAGCTGCGCGACTACGTTGTTCGCGGTAGGGCTTTTCGTGCCTGGCGCGAGACCCATATGGACGATGCAGATGCCGAGGCCGAGGACGATGAGTCACGGTCCATTGACGGTGTCGTGTCGACCTTTGCACTCGACGAGGCCGCCGAGAAATGCGTGCTTGGATTGTCGAAGCGCACGCATCTCACGGGGCGCGGCATCGTGCGCCTGGTGCGCATCGCGCGCACGATCGCCGATGTCGCCGAAAGCGAGCGGGTGACGCAAGATCATGTGTTCGAGGCCGCCATGTATCAGGGACGGAGGGATCAGTAATGCCCGAGGAGACTTTTGAGCTTCATCCCGGTGATGCGTTGTATCCAGATACCGTTTTGGAGCTCTCTGATGTACCCCAGACGCTTTATGTGCGTGGCGACCCCGCCGCACTGTCGACTCCCGCGCTCTCCATTATCGGCGCTCGCAAGGCCTCGCCGTACGGCCTTGCCGTGGCAGAGCTTGCCGCGAAAGTTGCGGTCGAGGCGGGGGTGACGGTGGTCTCGGGCGGCGCGGTCGGCTGCGACCAGGCCTCGGGTTGGGCCGCGGTCAACGCCGGAGGCAGGCACGTCGTGGTGTTGGGTACGGGCGCCGACGTGGTTTACCCGCGTTCGAGCGCGGGGCTCATCGCGCGCACGATCGATACGGGCGGCGCGGTCGTGTCCATCTCGCCTTGGGGTATGGGGCCGCGTAAGTTTGCCTTCCCGCGGCGTAACCGCGTGATCGCTGCGCTGTCGCAGGCGCTCTTCGTGTCGGAGGCTGGCATGCCATCCGGGACGTTTTCTACCGCCGAGGCTGCCATGGACCTGGGGCGCGAGCTGCTTGCCGTGCCGGGTTCCATTTTGTCTCCCGAGTCGCGCGGTACCAACTACCTTATTGCTAACGGGGCCTGCTGCATTATCGACGAGGAGTCCATCGAGATGGCTATCTCGCGAATCTACGGCACCCTGCGCTACTCGCGCCCCGATGCTCCCGGCATCGCCGACCTGGATGCCACACAGCAGACCGTGATGCATGCCCTCATCGCCTCGCCGCTCAAGGTCGACGACATCGCGGCACTCGTCTCGCTCGATGCCGTCGGAGTGCTCAAGCTTCTGGGATCGCTCGAACTCGAGGGCCTCATCGAGCGCATGATGGATGGAAGGTATGCGCCCTCCAAGTTTGCCCTTCACGCCCAGACGCCCTTCGGTCACAATGGAAAACGTGTCAATTAGAAAGGTGTTTGCAGATGCTGTTTGATCAGGTGACGGTTATCGGTGGCGGTCTGGCAGGATCGGAATGCGCGATTCAACTGGCAGATCGCGGGTTTGCCGTAAAGCTGTGCGAGATGCGTCCGCAGGTGAGCTCTCCTGCCCACCATACCGATCACTTGGCGGAGCTCGTCTGCTCGAATTCGTTTAAGTCGACCCGTCCCGATTCCGCCGCCGGCCTGCTGAAGGCCGAGCTCGAGCGCATGGGTTCGGTGCTGCTCGACTGCGCTCATCGTGCGGCCGTTCCCGCCGGCGGCGCCCTGGCGGTCGACCGCGTCAAGTTTTCCGAGCTCGTCGAGGCCGAGGTTGCCGCCCGCCCCAATATCGAGGTCGTTCACGGTGAGGTCACCCATATTCCCGAGGGCCATGTGGTTATCGCCGCTGGCCCCCTATGCTCGCCGGCCTTGAGCGAGGAGGTCATGAAGCTTGTCGGTGGCGACGCCCTGGCGTTCTTTGACGCGGCCGCCCCGATTGTCGATGCCTCTACGCTCGATATGGACGTGCTGTTCTCGCAGTCGCGCTACGAGGAGCAGGGGAGTGGCGACTATCTCAATGCCCCGCTCAATAAGGAAGAGTACGAGGACTTTATCGAGGCGCTCACCACGGCCGATCGCGTGGTGCTCAAGGACTTTGAGGGCGGGGACCTGTTCCAGGCCTGCCAGCCTGCCGAGGAGGTTGCGCGCACGGGCAAGGATGCCATCCGTTTTGGTGCCATGAAGCCCGTCGGGCTCACCGACCCGCGCACCGGTCGCCGTCCCTGGGCGGCAATTCAGCTGCGCGCCGAGAACAAGGAGAAGACCGCCTATAACCTGGTTGGCTTCCAGACCAACCTGACCTTCGGCGAACAGAAGCGCGTCTTCCATATGGTTCCCGGCCTGGAGAACGCCGAGTTCTTCCGCTACGGCGTCATGCACCGCAACACCTTTGTCGATGCTCCGCACGTGCTCGACGGCACCTTTGCCGTTCCCGGCACGAGCGTGCGTCTCGCCGGCCAGATTACCGGTACCGAGGGGTACATGGAGGCCGTGGCGACGGGTCTGCTCGCCGCGCTCAACACCTATGCCGAGGCTATCGGTGCCGCGGGCGTCGAGCTGCCGCGCGTGGGCGCCCTGGGCGCGCTCGTGGGGTATGCGACCGATCCGGCTACGGTGGGCTACCAGCCCATGCACGTCAACTTTGGGCTCGTTCCGCCGCTCGAGGGCGGTAAGCGTCGCAGCAAGCGCGATCGTTACCAGGCCTACGCGGATCGCGCCCTTAAGGCCCTGGATGCTTATCTGGAATCGCGCTCCGATCTGTTTGGAGGCGAGAGGTCATAGCTTTTGACCTGTACGATGCCGTCGACTCGTTCATCGCCTACATTGCACGCGTCGAAGGGCTCGCTCCCAATACGGTAACCGCCTACGCCTCGCGCCTCGAGCGCTTCGCCGCGTGGTGCGACCGCGAGGGCATCGACGCTCGCGTCGCCGACGTACGGACCGTTCGCTCCTATTTGGCCGAGCTGTCGCGTGGCCAGGTGGCGGCTCGGACCCTTGCGGCGCATCTGTCTGCCATTCGCTCGCTCTATCGGTGGATGGCTGCCGAGGGAATCGTTGAGGGCGATGCGGTCTCGGCGATATCCTCACCCAAACTGCCGCGCGATCTTCCCGGTGTGCTGACGACCCGGCAAGTCGAGGCGTTGCTCAAGGCCCCCGACACCTCGACGCCTTCGGGGCTGCGTGATGCGGCGATGCTCGAGCTGCTCTATGCCTCCGGCGCGCGAATCTCGGAGCTCGCGGCGCTCAACGTGGAGTCCATTGCTTGGTCAGAGCGAACGCTGCGACTTTGGGGCAAGGGGAGCAAGGAGCGTATCGTGCCCCTCTATCGGCGCGCTCTCGAGGCGACTCGCCGCTATATTGAGGAGGGGAGGCCACATCTCCTTGTGCAGGCAAAGCGTGTCGATAGTGCGAACGGCGTGCATCCGCTGTTTATCTCGGCGCGCGGAAACCGCATGAGTGCCGCCATGCTCAGGAGGCGGTTCCACATGCTTGCAGCACTTGCCGGCATTCCTGCCGACATCGCCCCGCATGCGATGCGCCACACCTTTGCGACCGACCTGCTCGAGGGCGGCGCGGATCTGCGCTCGGTTCAGGAGCTGCTGGGGCATGCGAGCTTGTCCACGACGCAGATCTATACGCACCTCACGCCCGATCGGCTTAAGCGCGCCGTGAGTCAGGCCCACCCCCGCGGCGAGTAGGAGAAGGGCCTCCCGCGCCGCACCGAGGTGTGTGGTTTTGATTGCGGGTTGGCAGGAAGAGGCAATCCTGCTATCATTCATCGGGTTGCTTCACGGCAACAGGTTTTTATCACGCACGCGCGGCTACTTCATACCGTGGTGCCCGGGCTTTGGTAGCACATGTCCGGGTTGGTTTTGGAGGATGACCCCGCGCGGAGGCAAACCACAGGAGGTTTAATATGGCTACCAAGATTAATATCCGCACCCTGCTCGAGGCCGGCTGCCACTTCGGTCACCAGACCCGTCGCTGGAACCCCAAGATGAAGCCGTTCATCTTCGGTGAGCGCAACGGCATCTACATCCTCGACCTCAAGCAGACCATCCTTGACGCCGACCAGGCCTATACCTTCGTCAAGAACGTCGCCAAGGGCGGCAACGTGCTGTTCGTCGGCACCAAGAAGCAGGCTCAGGAGGCCGTCAAGAACGCCGCTGAGCGCGCCAACATGCCTTACATCAACCAGCGTTGGCTCGGCGGCATGCTGACCAACTTCGTCACCATCCGCTCCCGCATCAACCGCATGGAGGAGCTCGAGGCCATGGTCGAGGACGGTCGCATGGCAGTGCTGCCCAAAAAGGAGCAGGCAGTGCTCGGCAAGGAGCTCGCTAAGCTCCAGACCAACCTCGGTGGCGCCCGCGACATGAAGGGTCTGCCCCAGGCTCTCTTCGTCATCGACACCAAGCGCGAGGAGAACGCCATCAAGGAGGCCCAGCGCCTGAACATCCCCGTCGTCGCCCTGATCGACACCAACTCCGATCCCGACGAGGTCGAGTACGGCATCCCCTGCAACGATGACGCCATCTCCGCAGTCACCCTTATGTGCGAGCTCATGGCCGACGCCTGCCTCGCTGGCTCCGGTAAGGAGCAGGTCTCCGAGGCCGAGATGGCCGCCGAGCCCAAGGCCGAGTAAATCAGTCCTATTTAAGTCTTTTTCATCTCTTTGAAAGGAACCACAATGGCCCAGATTACTGCCGCTATGGTCAAGCAGCTCCGCGAGATGACCGACTCCCCGATGATGGAGTGCAAGAAGGCTCTCGTCGAGGCTGACGGCGACATGGACGCCGCCGTCGACGTTCTGCGCAAGAACGGCCTCGCCAAGGCTGCCAAGAAGGCTGGCCGAGAGACCAACGAGGGCGCTGTCGCCGCGTTCGTCTCCGAGGATGGCAAGACCGGCGCTCTGCTCGAGCTCTCCTGCGAGACCGACTTCGTCGGCTCCAACGCCAAGTTCACCGGCTTTGCTTCCAAGGTCGCCGAGGTTGTCGCCACCACCGAGCCGGCTGACGTCGACGCTCTGCTCGAGAAGCCGATGGGCGAGGAGACCGTTTCCTCCGAGCTCACCGAGATGATTCACATCATGGGCGAGAACATGAAGATCTCTCGTTTCGCCGCTCGCAAGGCCGAGAACGGCGCTCTCGCTTCTTACATCCACATGGGTGGTAAGATCGGCGTCCTCGTCGAGTTCGCTTTCGATAAGGCCGAGACCGCTCAGGCTGAGTCCTTCAAGACCTTCGCTCACGATGTTGCCCTTCAGGTTGCCGCCGTCGCCCCGATCTGCGCTACCCGCGATCAGGTTCCGGCTGAGACCGTCGAGCACGAGAAGCAGATCTACATGGCTCAGGCTGCCGAGTCTGGCAAGCCCGAGGCCATTCAGGAGAAGATGGCTGTTGGCCGTCTGGAGAAGTTCTACAAGCAGTCCGTGCTCACCGAGCAGGAGTTCATCAAGGACAGCTCCCTCACCATCAAGAAGTACGCTGAGCAGGTCTCCAAGGAGCTCGGCGATACCATTACCGTCGTTGCCTTCGACCGTCTGGTCCGTGGCGAGTAAATAAGCTCTTGTAGCTGGTAATGAGCAGGCTGTGGGTTTTACTCACAGCCTGCTTTTTCATGGCTCTTATCAGAGCCTTTGCTATCATATTGAGAGTCTAATTAAAGGAGGATCGCTTTGTCCGACATCCGATATAAACGCGTGCTTCTGAAGCTTTCCGGCGAAGCACTGATGGGCGACGGTCAATATGGCATCGACCCCAAGATTACTGATCATCTTGCCAAGCAGGTCAAGGAGCTGCTCGCCGTTGGTCATGAGGTCGGCGTCGTTGTCGGCGGCGGCAACATTTTCCGCGGCATGGCCGGCGCTGCCGGTGGCATGGAGCGCGCCCAGGCCGACTACATGGGCATGCTGGCAACCGTTATGAATGCCCTCGCCCTGCAGGATGCCTTCGAGCACAACGATGTTCCCTGCCGTGTGATGAGCGCTATCCAGATGAACGAGATCTGCGAGCCCTATATTCGCCGTCGCGCCATCAACCACCTTTCCAAGGGCAACGTCGTTATTTTTGCCGCCGGTTCGGGCAATCCGTACTTTACGACCGACACCGCCGCGGCTCTTCGTGCCTGCGAGATCGGTGCCGAGATTCTGATTAAGGCTACCAAGGTTGACGGCATCTACGACAAGGATCCCGTCAAGTGCGCCGATGCCGTCCGTTTTGACAAGATTACCTATCACGAGGTTCTCGTCCGCGGTCTGCAGGTTATGGATTCCACGGCTACGGCACTGTGCCAGGATAACCGTATGCCGATTTTGGTCCTCAACATCGATGGCGAGGACACCGTCAAGCGCGCGCTTTCGGGTGAGCCCGTCGGCACGCTCGTCTATCAGGAGGATTAAGCATGGCAGAGAACATCACCGTCCACATGGACAAGTCGCTCGAGTCCCTCAAGCACAACTTCTCCAAGGTTCGTACCGGCCGCGCTAACGCCAACATTCTTTCCGACATTTCGGTCGATTACTACGGTGTTCCCACGCCGGTTACCCAGGTTGCCGCCGTTAAGACCCCCGAGGCCCACATGCTGCTCATCGAGCCCTGGGACAAGGCGCTCGTCAACGCAATTGTGAAGGCTATCAGCGCTTCCGATCTGGGCATTACTCCCAACTCTGACGGTACCGTCGTGCGCCTGCCGTTCCCGGCTCCCACCGAGGAGCGTCGTCGCGAGCTTGTCAAGGAGTGCCGCGAGTATGCCGAGCAGGCCAAGGTTTCCATTCGCAACATTCGTCGTGACTTTAACAACAAGCTCGAGCGCGACGAAGAGCTCACCGAGGACGATGTCCGTCGCGAGCAGGCCAAGGTCCAGAAGCATACCGATGAGTATGTTGCCAAGGTCGAGGAGCTTTTGAAGGAAAAAGAAGCCGAGGTCATGGAGATCTAAGGTGCAATACGACGAGAACAAACTGGTCGAGTACTTTGCCGACGCCCCTGCGGGCGTCGGTTTTTCCGACCTTGACCTCAATAAGATCCCGCATCATATTTCGTGCATCATGGACGGTAACGGTCGCTGGGCCACGGCGCGCGGTCTTGCCCGCACCGAGGGCCACAAGGCCGGTATCGTCTCCCTGCGCGAGATCATTACCGCATGTGTGCGCTTGGGAGTCGACGTCCTTTCGGCCTATGCGTTTTCCACCGAAAACTGGAATCGTCCGCAGCACGAGGTCAACGTTTTGATGCATTTGTTTGCCAAGACGTTTATCGATGAGTTGCCGCTGCTTAAGCGCGAAAACGTGCGCGTTGTCTTTTTGGGCGATATTTCCGCACTGCCCAAGAAGACCCGCGATGTCTTTGAACGCGGTCTTGCCGAGTGTGCCGACCACACCGGCATGACGCTGGCGCTTGCCGTCAATTACGGCGCCCGTGCCGAGATCACCCGCGCTGTCCGTCAGATCGCGCTCGATGCCGCTGCCGGAAAGATCGATCCCGTCGCTATTGACGATGATATGGTTGCTTCGCACCTGTACACCGCTGGGCTGCCCGACCCGGAGCTTGTGATTCGAACCTCCGGCGAGCTTCGCCTTTCGAACTATCTGCTGTGGCAGGTTGCCTATTCCGAGTTTTATGTCACCGATACCTATTGGCCCGACTTTGATCGTTGGGGTCTTGTCAACGCCATTTTGGCCTATCAGGGCCGCGACCGTAGGTTTGGTGGACTGAGCAAGACCGAGGAGGCTTAATCGTGTCCGATCGTCCCAAGGCGTCTGCTCCCAAGGCGTCAACTCCCAAGGCGCCTGCCGCCAAAAGCGGCGCGGCTGCGACTTCGTGGCTGGCCGGCTTTATTACCCGTGCCGCTGCAGGTATCGTCTACCTGTCTCTTATACA
>CABSYH010000068.1:0-8078 GCA_902481965.1 uncultured Collinsella sp. | reverse complement strand
GGAGATGTGTATAAGAGACAGTTGTCGCCCAGCGCCCGGCAAAACGCCTCGCCCAGCACAATGCCCGTGTCCTCGACGGTATGGTGCGCATCGACTTCCACATCGCCTACCGCATGCACTGTCAAATCGAACAGGCCATGGCGGCCAAAGGCGTTGAGCATGTGGTCGAAAAACGGCACGCCGGTCGAGATATCGCACATACCGGTTCCATCCAGGTCGAGTTTGACGACAATGTCGGTCTCCCCCGTCTTGCGGGTCACCTCGGCATAACGGCCCATCTAGATCTCCTCCTTCACCAGCACGGCAAACGCAGCCAGTACCTCATCGTTTTCCTGCGGCGTGCCCACGGTAATGCGCAGACAGTCCGAAAGCCCCGGCGCATAGCTAAAATCGCGCACCAAAATCGAATACTCGTCGCGTAGGCGCTCGCGCACGCGCGTGGCATGCGGCGTACGCACGAGCACAAAGTTCGCCGCGCTCGGCCATGCCTCCACGGGCAGGCCCTCGGTAGCCATCGCGCGCAGGGCGCACAGCTCGCGCTCGCGCTCGGATGCGACCTGTGCCACCACGGGCGCGTACGCATCGCGGGCACGCACGCAGGCAAGCGCCGCCGCCTGGCTCAACACGTTGACCGAATAGATCTGGCGAATCGCCGCGAACACGTCGATGACCTCGGGCACCGCGATCACATAGCCCAGGCGCGTGCCGGCGGCGCCGAACGCCTTGGACAGTGTATGCAGAATCACCAGGTTAGGATGCTCGGCGATAAGCCCCTGCGCCGTGGTAGCCGCGCCAAACGAATCGTCCGCAAACTCAACGTAGGCCTCGTCGACCATCACCATGCCGGGGCAGGCATCGCACAGAGCCGCAACAAAGTCGAGCGGCGCCACGTCACCCGTGGGATTGTTGGGCGAGGTCACGATCGCCAGATTGCACTCGGGAGCCGCTGCAAGCACCGCCGCCTGGTCGAGCTCAAAGGTCGCCGGGTCGCGCCACACGTCGCGCACCTCGGTCTGGCAGAGCGACGCAAAGAACGCATACTCGCTAAAGCACGGCGGGCAGTTGAGCAGGGTTCGCCCAGCGCCGCCAAACGCCAGCAGGTAGTTATAGAGCAGCTCGTCACCGCCGTTACCCACGCAGACATTCTCGCGCGCCACACCATGCCAAGCGGCCAGCTCGTCGCGCAGATCGTTGGACATGGGATCGGGATAGCGGTTGAGCGGTGTAGCGGCCAGGGCGGCGTCGACCGCCTCGCGCACGCCAGCCGGCACGGGACAAGTGTTCTCGTTGGCCGAAAGGTTGATGCGTGTGGGCGTAAAGTTGGGATCGTAGGGCTCAATGCCGGCCAAGTAGGGCTGGACGAGCTCCTTCATACGGGGCGTGAGCTCGGCCATATTAGGCCTCCTTGCCAGTCGCGCCGGCGCCATCCGCGCTTGCAGCCGCCAGGTCCACGCCCTCGGTAACTGTCGCCACGGCGTCGCCCGGCCAGGCAACCTTGGTCAGGTCGGCCGCAGCGAGCGACTCGGCGCTCACGGCATCCTCGCCCTGCTCCAACACGCGACGGCGCAGCGCGGCGGAAAGCGCGTGTGCCCACAGACCCTCGGCCTCGGCTAGACGCTGCGTGGCGGGAGCGTCGGAGAGCAGGCCCTCGGGTGTATAGCAAATGACACTCGAGCGCTTGACGAACTCTTCGACCGAAAGCGGGTTGGAGAACATGGCCGTGCCGCCGGTCGGCAGCGTGTGGTTGGGGCCGGCAACATAATCGCCGAGCGGCTCGGAGCTCCAAGCACCCACAAAGATGGCGCCGGCGTTGCGAATGCCGCCGAGCAGGCCCATCGCGTCCTTGCAGTGCAGCTCAAGGTGCTCGGGCGCCACGGTGTTCACGGCCTCGACGGCGGCGGCCATATCGGCAGCCACCACGATGGTGCCCTCGTTATCGAGCGAGGCGCGCGTGATCTCGGCACGCGGGGACTGTGCCACCAGGATGTCGATACCCGCCTCAACCTCGCGCGCAAACTGTTCGTCGCAGGTCACCAGATAGCAGGCCGCCAACGGATCATGCTCGGCCTGGGCCATCAGGTCGGCCGCGACCACCATGGGCTTGGCCGTGGCGTCGGCCAGCACGCAGACCTCGGACGGGCCAGCGACCATGTCGATACCCACATCACCCGAGACAATCTGCTTGGCAGCGGCGACAAAGGCGTTACCCGGGCCGGTAATCTTGTCGACACGCGGAATGGTCTCGGTACCGTACGCCAGCGCGGCCACGGCCTGGGCGCCGCCCACCATATAGATCTCGTCCACGCCGCCGAACTTTGCCGCGGCGAGCGTGTAGGGGCTGATCAGGCCGTCCTTTTGCGGCGGCGTCACCATGACCACGCGTTTGACGCCGGCCACCTTGGCGGGAATGGCGTTCATAAGCACGGTGGAAGGGTACTGTGCACGACCGCCCGGCACGTAAATGCCGGCCGCAGCAAGCGGGGTCACCTTAACGCCGAGCATCGTGCCGTCCGGGCGCGTGGTAAACCAGCTCTGCTCGACCTCGCGCTGGTGGAACTCGCGAATCTGACGTGCAGCCTTTTCGAGCGCCGCGACAAAAGCGGGATCGAGGCCTTCGAGCGCGGCATCGATCTGCTCTTGCGGCAGACGGAAGCTCTGCAGCTCAACACCATCAAAACGCTGACAGTAATCGCGCACCGCGGCATCGCCGTTAGCACGCACGTTGGCCACGATATCGCGGGCGGCGTCGACGATGTTTTGCGGCAGCACACCCTTGCGGTTGAGCTGGTTGGTAACGAGGCGCTCCCCGGGAGCAAGCTTGATGGTCTTCATATCGGTATCCCCTATCGGTCGAGGTTTTGTTCGAAAAACGAGAGACCGGGCGGCGGCGTCAGTCGGCCCGCCGCCCGGACGTTGGGGCGCCCGTGCGTGCTCGCGCTATTGTGCCGAGCCCGCAACGGGCTCAAAATGCTTGTCCTTCACGGCTGCCGCCAAGCGATCGGCCAGATTGCGTACGCGCGGATCCAGACGTGCAGCGCCCGGGTTGACAAAGAAGCGGGCCGTGCAGTCCATGATGCGGCCGGTGATGACCAGGTCGTTGTCGCGCAGTGTGGCGCCCGTGGCGGTAATATCCACGATGCGGTCGGTCATGCCAACAATGGGGCCCAGCTCGATATTGCCGTGCAGCGAAACGATATCGGCATTCACGCCGCGCTCGGCATACCAGGCACTCGCGATGCGCGGATACTTGGTGGCCACGCGAAGCGACCCACGACGGGCATAGTTGCGCTCGGCCTGGCCGGCGCGCCACGCGGGCTCTGCCTCGATAAACGTGCACAGGCCGTAGCCCAGATCGACCAGCTGCAGCAGGTTGAGGTCTGCCTCGATAAGCGAGTCCCAACCGCAGATGCCGCAATCGGCACCGCCGCAGCCCACAAAGGCGGGCGCATCGCTGGGGCGCACGATGACAAACTCGATATCGCCGACCGTGCCCTCGCCGGCCTGTGTGTCGCGGCCGCGCACGATGAGGTGACGACCGGGATCGCGCAGCTCCGAGACATCCAAGCCCGCGGCCTCGAGCACGTCGAGCGTGTCGGCCTTAAGCGAGCCCTTGGGCACGGCAATGCGCAGCGGACCCTCGGCACCGCGCCCCACGGCGTGATCGCCATCGGAAGCAGCGTCCTCGGCCGAGGTGTGCGCGGCCTCCAGACGCTCGAGCGAAAAGGCGAAGCCCGCCGCCGGCACCTCGATGCCGTCGCCAAATGCACCGGTAAAGATGGAGTCGTAGCGTCCGCCCGAACCGACCGGATCGGGCAGTCCGCCGGCATAGGCCTTAAAGACCAGGCCCGTGTAGTAATCAAACGAGTTCATGATGGAGAAGTCGAAGGACAGCACCTGGGCGTCCTCGGGAGCCAGGCCCTCGACCAGGGCACGCAGCTCGCGCGTGAGCGGCGCGACAACGCCCGCCGCCGCCAGCAGCGCGTCGACGCGGTCGAGCACCTCGGCACCACCGTGCAGGCGCGGCAGCTCGCTAATGGCGACCTTGACGGCCTCGGACTCGGTGCTTTTCGCCACGCGGGCATCGAGGCCCACGAAGTCGTTGGCGTGCACACAACGCAATGCCTCGGCAGCCAGTTCGCGATCCTCACAGGCCGCGAGCAGTTCCTTAAACGGACGCACGCTGCCCGCGATAATGCGCGCACCGGGAAGTGCCAGCTTGCGCACGGCCTCCGCCACCAGCGAGACGATCTCGACATCGCCCGCGGTATCGCCCACACCGATAAGCTCAAAACCCAACTGCGTAAACTGACGCGAGCCGCCGGCATTGCGCTGACACTCGCGAACCACCGGCGCCTCATAGCGCAGGCGCAGCGGCAGATCGGCCGCGCGCATGCGAGTCGAAACCAGACGAACGATCGGCAGCGTGTTGTCGGGACGGACCACCAGCAGGCGACCGTCGTCATCAAAGAGCTTAAACGGCGTGTCCGCAATGCGGCCGCCCTCCTCGAGCGAGCCCTTGTCCTCGAGCAGCGGCGTCTCGACCGGAAGGTAATGATGCTCCCTGAAGCAGCCCTTCACCGTCAGCGCAATCTCCTCGCGCGCCTGAGCCTCCTCGGGCAATATGTCCCGGAATCCCCACGGTGTGGCCGTCATCTGGTGAGCCTCCTCATGCTGTGTTTCATATAGAACAGAAGACCGGCATAGCTCCGCCGGTCTTCTGGGTACTTTAGCATACTAGAGTGCTTGCGGGGAAAATCCGTCGCAGCCGCTCACACCGTATTCATTTGGAAACATAGGGTAGGTTGCCGCAACCCAACCCCACCTAGGCGCCAATCGCACGACGATACTCTGCCATTACCTGCGCATCGGCAGCTGCGGGGTCGGCAAAATAGCGCCAGTCATAGGTCTCGGCCGAAACAACTCCGCGATAGCCGCGCGCCACCAGCCTATCCAGGTCGGCGCGCATATCGCGGTCCCCGTCACCCCAGGCAAGATGCGTCGTGCCGTCTGCCGCAACATCAACAAAATGCACGTGGGCGACATCATCGCCAAGCAGATCGAAATAATCGTCGATGGTATCCCCCGCCACCGCCATAGCGCCCAAATCCAGACACGCCTTAAGTGCCGGATGATCAACCGCCTCGATCATGCGCTTCGTGTCGGCCGCCGAGTTCACGATCATCGACTCAACCGGCTGTAGGGCCTCGAGCACCAGTCGCACACCGCGCTCTCCCGCATGCTCGGCAATCGCACGCAGCATCGAGGCGCTGCGACCCCACGCGTCCTCGATTGGCTCATTCAAAAATGCCCAGCCGCTCGAGACCATGACCTGCTCGGCTCCAAGTTCCGCCGCGATATCCACAACGTTCTTAAAGTACGCGAGCGTGCGGGCACGCGCCTCATTCCCGCGCGCCGCGATATTCCACGGCTTGGGGTTGTTCTGTTCGGGACAAAGCCCCACAATCCGAACCCCATACCGCTGCGACAGCTCCCGCACCTGCTCGAGCGAATCGTATCCATGGCAATCGACATACAGATGCATCGCCCCGGTCCAAAGCTCGCAACACGTGTAGCCCGAGGCCGCTGCCGAAGAAAAGAATTCCTCAAGGTCAAAATAACGATGGCTGATATTCATGACGGCAAGCTGCGGATACTCCATCTTGTCCACCTTTCGGCAAAAGGGCGCCGCAGCACAGTGTGCGCGACGCCCCCTCTTACATTGTTCTCATTATGACGGATACTCTACTGGACACCAAGCACTCCAAAGAACGCGCCAGCGATACTCACGAGCAGGATCACGAGCATGATAAGCAGCGGATTCATCTTCTTCTTGAGCATGAGATAGACGATTCCAAACAGCCCCATCGTGACAAAGCCCGGGAAGATTCCGTTGAGCAGCTCGGCCAGCGTCTGAGCACCATCGCCCGCACCGACCATGAGCGGAATGTCCACGGTGACCATCTCCATGGTCATAGCGCCGATCACCATGGCGCCCATGATAGAGGCCATCTTGACGATCGTGTCCATAATGCCCGATTCCTGGACCTTGCTGATCATGTCCGAGCCAAAGCGATACCCCACAAACGTAGCAGGTAACGGATGATGTAGTGAGGGACATTGAACACGAGCAGGAACAAAATCGGGCCAAGAATAGAGCCCTGTAGCGCCAGCGACGTGCCGACACCCGTTGCCAAAATTCGCAGCGTGCCCCAGTAGAAGGCATCGCCCACACCGGACAGCGGTCCCATCAAAGCAAGCTTGACATTTGAGATCGCGCTCGTGTCAAAGCTATCGTCAGTAGCGTTGACCTCTTCCATTGCAGCGGCGATGGACATGGGGAGCGTCGAGATGTACGGCGTGACGTTATAGAGCTCCATATGGCGCTTAAGGGCGGCCTTAAAGTCCGCATCCTGCGGATACAGCTTGCGAAGAATCGGCATAAGGGCCCACATAAAGCCGATATGGCCCATACGCTCGTAGTTCCAGGAATGCTCATAGGGAATCGAGCGCCAGAACAGCTTCTTAAGGTCTGCGCGGGAAATCAGCCCGTCGTAAGAAGACTCAAACTTAAAACTCATCGAACCCACTCCCAATCGCAGGATCCTCGGTTGCCACTGCGGGCTGCTCCGCTTTTTTCTTATCACCCAAAACCGTCATCGCGACGACGATGATCGCGGCAAAGATCGCCACGCCCGTCGTGCTAATGCCAAAGTAGGCGACGAGGAAGAAGCCAGCGAAGAAGAACGGAGCCACCGTTTTGTTCATAATCATCTGCGCCAGCATCGCAAAGCCGAGTGCGGGCAAGAAGGCGGCGGCGACATCCATGCCGGTCTGAACGAAATCGGGGATGATGTTGAGCAGGCTGGCAACAGCATCGGCGCCAAAGAAGAATGCCAGGGGAATAATCAGCAGGCCGCACCAGCTCTGTGCCTAACCGGCGATGAGCATGTTGCGCGTGATGGCCTTGGTGTCCCCGTCCTCGACGTTTTTGTCGATACGGTGCACCAGCAGTAGCATCACCGGCTGGCCCAGGGCCGTATCGAGCGCCAGGACGATCGTTGCGATGGGAATGCCCAGGGTCAGGGCCGCCGAAGCGTCCGCGCCGGCCTGCATGGCAAGCGACACACCCAGGATGGTTCCGGAAATCGTATCGGGCGGGTTATACGCACCGACCGAGATGGCGCCGACCATGGCAAGCTCCATCGTGGCGCCCATGATCGTGCCGGTCACCATGTCGCCCATGACAAGGCCAACCAGAGGTCCGAGCACAATCGGGCGCTGGAGGTAGCTCGTACCGGTCAGCCACTCGGAATAGCCCAAAAGGGCAATAAGGAAAATCAGGATTGTCTTGATAACCATGATGGCCCCTAACCGATGACCTTCGCGGCGTCAGTCTTCGCATCTGCCGGAATCATCTGAATGAACAGCTCGTAGCCCTCGCCGAGCAGCTCTTTGACGTATGCCTCGTTTTCGGGCGTAAGGAACACGCTCGTCGAGACCTGGCGGGCATCCTCGCTAAAGGCAACATTGCCGAGGTTGATCTTCTTGACGCCCATCGCCTTGGCGACGGCACCGGCCTGCTGGATCGTCTCGCAAACCACGAAGAGCTTGTACTTATCGGTCACACCGCTCTGGAGCGCCTTGACGGCATCCTCGGTGTTTTTGACGACAACCTTGCAGCCCTCCGGTTTTGCAAGGGACAGGGCCTGCAGACGAAGCTTGTCATTGAGGACCGTGTCGCTTACCAACAGGATGCAGTCGGCACCCAGAGCCGAAGTCCAGCTAACGGCAACCTGGCCGTGCAGCAGTCGATAGTCCACGCGAATCATCTGAATCATGATGTGCTCCCTAGCGATTAAAACTCATCGAGTTCGGCCTGCCCCAGCAGGTCGTTGACGTACTTGACCTTGGTGTCGTCCGCCTCGACGATCTGGCGAATGGCCTCATCGATCGGGGTGGATTCGGACACGAACAGCAGCTGAATAAGGAGCGGCAGGTTCATATTGGTCACCAGGTGCGTGTTGGGACGCGTCTGGACGATCTTGGTGAACTCGTTGTTGACGCTGCCGCCAAAGAGG
>CABSYH010000067.1:0-8083 GCA_902481965.1 uncultured Collinsella sp. | reverse complement strand
TCTATTCGTCGGCAGCGTCAGATGTGTATAAGAGACAGCTGGTGGCACTGATCGGTATGGGTCCCGAGGGTTCTCTCGGCGACCTGGAGCATCTGGTTTGCGCGGGCGCCGACGAAGTCCTGGCCTGTCGCGACGAGCGCCTGCGCCAAAACGATGCGGAGGTCTACGCCCGCTTGATCTGCGATTTGGTAGCCGAACGCAAACCCGAGGCCATCCTATACGGTGCGACCGCTTTTGGCCGCGAACTGGCACCCGGCGTTGCCGTGCGCTTGCAGACGGGCCTTACGGCTGACTGCACCGTACTTTCGATGGATACGGAGACGGGGCTGCTGCAACAGACGCGTCCGGCGTTTGGCGGCAACCTGATGGCCACCATCGTCTGTCCCAATCATCGTCCCCAGATGGCAACGGTTCGTCCCGGCATCTTTAAGGCGCCCGACTTTGACTACGACCGCTCCGGCACGATCACCCAGATATCGCTTGCGGATGATGCTAAGGCTCGTGTCGAGATCTCGATTCCCGCCGAGGAGTGGAGGCAGCAGGCCTCGATCGCCGATGCCGAGCGCTTGGTCGTGGTGGGCCGCGGCATTGGCTCCAAGAAGAATCTGCCCCTGATGCGAAGGCTCGCCGAGGCTCTGGGAGCCGAGCTTGGTTGCACGCGACCTGTCGTGGAGGCCGGCTGGTTGGAGTGTCGCCATCAGATTGGCCAGACCGGCGTATCGGTTTCGCCCAAGCTTCTCGTGAGTATCGGTGTTTCGGGCGCCATCCAGCATCTTGCCGGCATCGGTGGGGCAGAGTGCATTATCGCCATCAACGAGGACCCGGATGCCCCCATCTTTGGTGCTGCCCAGTACAAGGTTGTCGGCGATGCCGTCGAGGTCGTCGAGGAACTGCTGGCCCAGCTTGAGCGCTAGGCGCGCGCCAGCCAGTCGCGCATCTCGTCCTTAAGGCGGCTCCAAGTCGCCTGCGTGGCGGGGTCGGTAAAGGGCCGCGTAATGCCAAAGGGCGCGTCGAGCAGGCGGTAGATATCGCCCTGCTCGCGCGCCAGCGCGCGGCTTGCTGGATAGACGAGCTCAAACATAAAGCAGATAAGCCCCACCAAGAAGTCGGCGGGCTCATCGCGCTCATCGCGTGCGACGCAGCGGTGCTCGTCAAAGGCGGCAAGTGTCGGAGACGAGAAACGGCTGCCGAGAAACGTCTTCTCGTCCACCTTGAGGATAGTGTCGACGGTGCTGTCGGCGATGGTGCGCATAATGTCGATCTTGTCGCCATCGCGCACGATATCGCAGAAGCACCGTGTACGCTCGTCGAGTTGTGCCGGCAGGCGAAAGTCGCTGTGATAGGCGATGCTCGCTCGGATGAGCTCGTCATGCGCACCGGTTTCGATAAAGTCACGGATGTTTGTCGTGGCGGGTGCATCGGCGGGATTCTCGCCAAAGAGGACCTCGATGCCCAGCGCCGCATGGCTCATGCTCTCGGCGTCCTTAAAGGTGTCCCAGCGTCGCAGCTGCTCAAAGCGGCCCATATCGTGTAGCAGGCCGCAAAGCCATGCCAGGTCAATATCTTCTGACGACCAGCCCTGCTCGCGCGCTACGGCATCGCATGCCTCGGCCACGTGGTACGTATGCTCGATTTTGAGCGCGATGCGTGGGTTGGTGGCGTCGTAGGCATCGGTGTAGCTTTTGAAGGCCGCGCGCGCCCGGTCTCGATCGATAGCTGTCATAATGACTTCCTAAAAAGTTGTGTCTTTCGATCCGGTGGCAATTGTAGGTGAACTCGGTTGCTGTCGGATGATGATTCTGCCGTATCGCTACATGCGGCTCGGAGACCTTGTCAGGATGAGAAGCGTATGGTGTTCAAAATCGTTAGAACCGTCTGGCCGGTGATGCTTACCTATGTTGCAATAGGCGCGCCGTGCGGAATGATCATGGGGCAGACGGGAATGGAGCCCTGGATGGTCTTTGCCCTGAGCAGCACGTTTGTGACGGGCAGCGGCCAGTTTATGATCTGCAATCTTTGGCTGGCGGACGTGCCGGCACCTTCGATTATCGCGAGTGTTGCCGCCATCTCCTCGCGTTTTGCGCTTTACTCGGCATCGATCGCGCCGCATCTGACGGGTGCCTCGAAGCGTCAGACGCTGGCTGTTGCCGCGACACTTACCGAGGAGGCATATGGCATCTCGCTTGCCAAGTTGGTTGAAGGGGAGGATTGGGGCCCGCGCGAGTCCTTTGTGCTCAACGTGATCCTCATCGCAACATGGGGCGTTTCGTGTACGATGGGCACCATCGTCGGCGCCGTTGTCGATGTTCCCACCGCCATTGCAGCCTTTGTCTGCACCTCGCTCTTTATCTGCCTGCTCTTTTCGCAGCGGCTGTCGCGCGGCAACGTTGTCGCGGCGGTTTCGGGCGCGGTGTCCGTCGCCGTATGCAAGTTCTTGGGCCTCACGAATATTGCCGTGCCGGCAAGCGTCGTGGCCGGCATTGCCATTGCGTTGGCGTGCGATGCTGTATTTGACGGAAGAGGTGCCCGCGATGCCCGTTAACGAGTTCTTGGTTCTGTGGCTGTCGTCGTGGGCTGCTATCGCGTTCTTTCGCATCGCGCCGGCGTTCGCCTTGCGCGGGCGGACCCTGTCGCCCCGCATTACCGAGGCCCTGGGCTATATCCCGCCCGCTGCCTTTGCCGCGCTGGTCGCCAACGACTTGGTGAGCCCCGGCGCGTTCGACGCGGGACTCTGGCCTGCCTTGGTTCCCTGGATTGCGGCCGTCGGCGTCGTGGTCGTGGCGGTCAAGACAAAATCGATGCTGTGGTGCTGCGTCTCGGGCATCGTACTCTATATTGTCTTGAGCCTTATATAGGGGTGGCGTCGCGGGCGCCGAATCTCGTTCCATCCCAACTTGTCGAATTTTTCACCGAGCTGGTCTATTTCTTCTGGTACCATGGTCAAACTTTACTGTAGCAAAGCATGACGTGGGCTTTTGTTCCGCGTCAGCGGAAATGGGGGTTTCATGGCACAGGAAGCGACTGCCAACGAGCAAAAGAAATTCAAGGTTCCGCGCATCCCGGGCGACATCATGATCTATCCGATGATCGTCGGTCTTTTGCTCAACACCTTCTGCCCGCAGGTTTTTGAGATCGGCGGCTTCTTTACGGCTGCCTGCCGCGGTGGCTCCAATACCATCGTCGCCGCGATCCTGCTGTTCGTGGGCGCCGGCATCAGCTTTAAGTCCACGCCGGGCGCCATCAAGACCGGTATCGTCGTGCTGATTCCCAAGCTGGTCGTCGCAGCGGCTCTCGGCCTAGGCGTGGCATATTTCTTTAACGACAACTTCCTGGGTCTGAGCTCCGTGTCTATCATCGGCGGCATTACGTTTTGCAACATGGCGCTCTATACGGGCATCATGGGCGAGTTCGGCGATGAGTCCGAGCAGGGCGCCGTCGGTATCCTGTTCTTTACGGCCGGCCCCGCCGTCACGATGATCGTCCTTGGTGTTTCGGGTCTTGCCAACATCCCTGTCGGTACTATCATCGGCTCCATTTTGCCGCTCGTTATCGGCATGGTTCTGGGCAACCTGTTCCCGTTTATCAAGAACCTGCTGGTTCCCGGCGCCAATCCCGCGATCGCTGTAATTGGTTTTCAGCTCGGTGCGTCCATGAGCCTTTCGAGCTTCATCGCCGGTGGTATTTCCGGCATCTTGCTGGGCCTTGTCACGCTGTTTGTCGTCGGTCCCATCACCTTTGCGTTCGAGCGCCTGTGCGGTGGTAACGGCAAGGCTGCCGTGGCTTGTTCCACCATCGCCGGCACGGCTATGACCACGCCGGTTGCTCTCGCCGAGGTCGCGCCGCGCTACGCCGAGCTTGCGCCCACCGCGTACGCCCAGATCGCCACTGCCGTTATCATCACGGCAATCATGGCTCCGATTCTGACCGGCTGGGTCGACAAGAAGTTCTGCCAGGGCAAGGAGGACCTGTCGCCTGCCGGTGTCGAGGCCATCGAGGAGGCCGTCGCGACCGACATCGATGGCGAGTAACGGCCGTTACCGATAATTGATTCCGGCGTGCAATTCGCGCCGTCCGAGCGCCCGAACAGAAACTGTTTTGCAGTGATGTTCGGGCGCTTTGCTATGATTCCCTTTACCCCTGCGGAGTAAAGGGGTGTTTATTGCCCTGATTCGAATTGGGCGATTCTGACCATTCGGATATTGAAGGGATGGCGTCTAGTGGTTAAGGCACTCAAGATTGAGATATTCCTGCTATGCATGATTGTTCTTATCGGGCTTGCCGCGCGAAGTCGTCGCTCCTTGTTCTCGAGCACCCTGCAGCTATTGTTTAGCATGCTTGGCTACACCTCTGCCGCGTACATATTATTCGATATGATCTGGACGCTTTCGGATGGTGCGGACGGCACGTTGGGTATTGCTGCCAACTGGATTTCCAACGCGGTTTCGTTTTCGCTCTTTGCCATCGCGTGTCTCATTTGGTTTATCTATTCCGAGACGATGCAGGGCTCTCGCCTTGTGACCTCGCGCTATAGGGTGGTGCTTGTAACGTTGCCTACGGCTCTGGTGGTCGTGCTGGCTTTTACCAGTTACTGGACGCACGCCTTGTTCTATATCGATTCGCAGGGCGTGTATCGTCGCGGCTTTGCCTATATGATCCAGCCCATTGTCAGCTACTGTTACGTTATACATACGTCCCTGCATGCGTTTGTGCAATCTCGCAGGGTCGAGAGCCTGCAGACGAAGGCTATCTATCGAACCTTGGCATTTTTCGCCATTCCGGCCCTGGTGGGCGGTACCTTTCAGATCGTATACTCGGTGCCTGGCCTTTGTGTCGGCATAATGATTAGCATGTTGCTGCTCTACATTATCTGCCAGGAGCAACTCATCTCGACCGACCCGTTGACTGGCCTCAACAATCGCAACCGTTTTGAGACCTATATGCTGTCGCTCTTCTCAAATGTGGATCAGGCCGAAGATGTGTATCTGCTCATGATGGACGCCGACGGCTTTAAGCAGATTAACGATCGCTATGGGCATGTGGAGGGCGACCACGCTCTTCAGGTCATATCCGCTGCGCTCAAAGAAGTCTGCTCGGCGTCTGGTGGCTTTATTGCACGTTATGGTGGCGATGAGTTCGTGGTGCTCCAAAAGGCAGCAGCGGAACAGGACATCATAGATCTGTGTTCGGCGATTAACGACGAGCTCGCGCGCGCCGAGGTTCCGTATCTGTTGCGGATGTCCATCGGCTACGCACGGGTTGGTGATGGCGTCGATACCTGGCAAGACTTGCTTCGCGCTGCCGACGCGGAACTCTACCGCGTCAAGGCCGAGAAAAAGAAAGCCGGCGCCCAGATACGCTAGAAAAAAGGGCGCACGACCGTTGCGATGGTCGTGCGCCCTTTTTGCGTTTGCGGGGGCCACCGGCCATAACGCCCAGGCGCGGTGCGGCAAGACGAGCGTCTGCCGCCGCGGCTCGGTACGAAATCAACGAGAATCAGTGTGCTCCATTGAGCTAAAGTGTGCGAACGCCCTCTTTAAAAAGGTGAGCTCGCTAGGCTTTTTTGGGTTTGTTGACGATGATGATGCCGCCGCAGACCAACAGCAGGGCAACGATGACGGTAATGGGGCTCGTGCCAGCGCCCTCGCCGAGCAGCAGCGCGCTCAGCAGCACACCAAAGACGGGGTTCATAAACCCAAAGACCGAGACGCGGCTGACGGGGTTGACGGCAAGCAGGCGCGACCACAGCGAGTAGGCGACCGCGGAGATAAGCGCCATGTAGATGATGAGCGCGATGGCGGGGGCAATCGCCGTGGGGGAGAGCGCGCCACCCATCAAAAAGCCGATGGCGGTGAGGACCAGGCCGCCGACCAAGAACTGCCACCCGGCAAGCAAGACGCCGTCGTGCTCACGCGAGAAGATACCGATCAGGCAGGTCGAAAGGGCACCCGCGACGGTGGAGGCTAGGATAAAACCCTCGCCGTCGAGCGTAAAGCCAAAGGTGCCGTCCGCGCCCGAAAGGTTGACGAGCGCGACGCCGGCAAAGCCCAGTACGCAGCCGAGCACTTTGGCCGCATTGAGCTTCTCGGTGTGAAATGCCAGGGCGGCAAAGAGGATTGCGAGGAAGTTGGCGCTGGCCTCGATGATGGAGCTCGACATGGCGCTGGCGCGCGAGAGGCCCAGGTAGAAAAAGAAGTACTGCCCGATAGTCTGGAAGAGCGACAAGATGCAGATGGGCTTGATATCGCGCGCTTGCGGAACGAGCGGTCGGCGCTGGGCCACGCTCATGCCAACAATGACCAGCATGCCGGCAAGGGTGAAGCGCAGGCCCGCGAAGAGCAGCTGCGAGGCGCTGTCGTGCGCGGGAATACCAAAGAGGCCGTAGCCGATCTTGATGCAGGGGAAGGCGGAGCCCCAGAGCGCGCAGCAAACGAGACAGCCCAGGATGAGTCCGGGCAGGGTGGCGAGATACGGCTTGCGGCTTTCCATGATGTCCTTCTCCTATACGCGCAAAGCAAAAAAGAACCCGCCACCGGGGGTGCCGGTGGCGGGTGTTGTTACCCGAGGGGATTGTACCCGATGGAAACGTATTAAGCGAAGTAGGCTACGCCGCTCTCAAAGATCGGCATGAATTTGTCGCCGGGGACATGCTCGGGCACGTTGCAGTACAGGTTGTCGCCGCGACGCTCGGCATGGCCCATCTTGCCCAGGACACGGCCGTCGGGGCTCGTGATGCCCTCGATGGCGAGTGCGGAGCCGTTGGGGTTGACGGAAAGGTCCATGCTGGGTTTGCCGTTCTCGCCCACGTACTGCGTGGCGACCTGGCCGTTGGCGATCAGCTGGGCGAGCACTTCGTCATTGGCGACAAAGCGGCCCTCGCCGTGGCTGATGGCGACGGTATAGGGGTCGTCCAGGCTGCACTGCGACAGCCACGGGGACAAGTTGGACGAGATGCGGGTGCGCACCAGACGGCTCTGGTGGCGACCGATGGTGTTGAACGTCAACGTGGGCGCATCGGGCGTGGCGTCGACGATGTCGCCGTAGGGCACCAGGCCGAGCTTGATCAGGGCCTGGAAGCCGTTGCAGATGCCCAGCATCAGGCCATCGCGGGCCTTGAGCAGGTCGCGGACTGCCTCGGTGACCTCGGGAGCGCGGAAGAACGCCGTGATGAACTTGGCAGAGCCGTCGGGCTCGTCGCCGCCCGAGAAGCCGCCGGGGATCATAACGATCTGGCTTGCACGGATGCGGCGGGCAAGCTCGTGGGTGCTCTCGGCGACGGCCTCGGGCGTGAGGTTGTTGATCACGAAGGTGTCGGCCTCGGCACCGGCGGCACGGAAGGCGCGGGCGCTGTCGTACTCGCAGTTGTTGCCGGGGAACACGGGGATGATCACATGCGGCTTGGCGACGCCGGCGCCGGTGTATACGGTCTTCTTCGGCGCATTGAAGGACACGGTCTCAACGGTCTTGCCCTTTTCGTCGCCCTTGGATCGGTACGGGAACACGGATTCGATGCCGCCCTCCCAAGCGTCCTGCAGTTCGGCCAGATCCAGCGTCTCACCGGCTGCCACGAACTGGTAGGCCTCGGTGGTCTCGCCGACCTCACTGACCTCAACCAGGTTGGATACGGCCGGAACCTTCGCGGTGTCGGCAAGTTCGATGATGAAGGAACCATAGGCCGGGGCGAACAGGTCGTCCACGCTGATGCCATCGGCCAGCTTCACGCCGATCTGGTTGCCGACAGTCATCTTGAAGATAGCCTCGGCGGTGGCACCGTAGCCAGGCGTGGACACGGCCAGCGCATCGCCGAAATCGGTGAGCTCCTCGACTGCGGAGAACACCTCCAGCAGCGAATCCTTGTCCGGTGTGAGACCGTCGGCCTGGTAACGCGGCGCGATGCGGATCACACGGTGACCAGCGCCCTTGAACTCTGGGGAAGTGGCACGCTTCATGTTGCCCACAGCCACGGCGAAGGAGATCAGGGTCGGCGGAACGTCCAGCTGTTCGAACGTGCCGGACATGGAGTCCTTACCGCCGATTGCGCCAGCGCCTAGATCGACCTGCGCCATCAGAGCGCCCAGTACGGCGG
>CABSYH010000066.1:0-8138 GCA_902481965.1 uncultured Collinsella sp. | reverse complement strand
CGTCAGATGTGTATAAGAGACAGGTCGTACAGCGCGCGATAGTTGGCGAGCATCTGCTCGTGCAAAAAGTACGTGGCAACGCGACGCTGCCCGCGCTCCCCCATCTCAATGCGACGGGCGCGGCTTGTGCACATGCGCTCCATGGCATCGGCCAGGCCCTTGCGATACATAGGCGGGCATACAAACCCGGCAACGCCAAAGTCGTCGCCGGGGGCGCCCTCAAGCAGCTCGCGGCAGCAGCCGACCTCGGTCGTCACGCAGGGGCGACGCGCGCCCAGCGATTCCAGCACGCTCAACGGCTGGCCCTCCGAGATGCTCGTCAAAATGGTAAAGTCGAGCTTTTCCATGTACTCGACCACGTTGACGCGGCCGGTAAATATCAAGTCACGCACGCCCAATGTCTCCACCAGCGCATGGCACTCGGCGCCGTACTCTTCGTCGTCCACGCCGCCCATGATGTGCAGGCGCACCTTGGGCAGTCGCTCGTGCAGCTCAAAGAAGGCATAGATCATAGTCTTGACGTCCTTGATGGGCGCCAGGCGCACCACCGCGCCAATGTCCACCCAGCCGTCATCGGGCTTTAAGGGAATGTCCTTAAAGCGGTCGAACTGAATGCCGTTGGGGATAACCAGGCATTTGTCTGCATCGCAACCCATATCGATCTGCGTCTTGCGAGCGTTATGGAACAAACTCGTCACGCGGAAGGCGCGGCGGTAGATCTCCTCCGAAAGCAGGTAGAAAAAGCGAATCCAGCGGTCCTTAAACGACGGCACCACCCAATCGGCGCGAATGATCTCTTCCTCGCGCTCGCGGGTATAGATGCCATGCTCGGTCAGCAGCACCGGCGCATGGTAAACGCTTGAGCCCAGGCAGGCGAGCAGGCCACCGTAGCCGGTCGAGATGGCATGGTACACATCGGCCACCGGCACCTCGCTGCCCAACAGGTAGAGCACGGGCAGCAACATGGAGCGCATGGTGTGGAATGCATCGGCAAAGGGCGTGTAGGGATACTCGGCCAGGCACACGTCGCGAAAGATATCCATAAACGTGCGGCTCTGCAAAAACGAGAGCGGATGCACGCGACGGCGCTGGAAAATGTCGAACAGCACGTCCCAATCCGGATTGGAGAGCGACACCAGGCGGCGTAGTGCCTCGCGCTCACGGTCGTTAAAACTGGCTTCGTGCTGCTCGCCCGAAAGCCGCAGGGCATCGTCCAGGAACACCTCGTGCACCTCGACCACGTTGCCGGGCAGCTCGTAGACAAATTTACCGCGGTCGGCAGCATGCGCGCCAATCACCCACAGCACAAACTCGTGCTCGGGCATGGCCTGGATATAGCCATGCATCCAGGTAGATACGCCGCCGTGCACATAGGGGTAGCAACCCTCGAGTACCAAGCAGATTCTCATCTGTCGCCACCCTCCTTGCGCTCGATCGTCAGGGTATTATCATTTGCCTTGAGCAGATACAGATTGCCCGTAAGGTGCGTCAGTTCGCCACCCGTCACCGCACCCGGCTCGCCATTATTGGCGCGGAACATGAGCCACGCCTCGTCGTGGAAATTGCCCAGGCTGAGCGTCCAGGCATCCGCACTGGTATCCACGCTCACCGTAACCGACGAAAAGCGTTGGATGGCACCGGAGCACTCCGACGCCGTCTGGTGCCGCAGGTCGGGCGCAGACTTGGTAAGCCAGTCCAGGTAGTCGGTCAGGCCGCCCTTGTAGACTTCCCAGCCCTCCTTGGCGCCGCGATCGGGATCGAGCAGGTCGTCCGGGTGCATAAAGTGCGTACTCACGTAGTGCATGTTGAGTTCGGACACGGCAGCCAGGCGCATATAGGAATCGTCGACCATGCCGCCCGAGACAATACGCGGCTGCTCCACAATACCATCGCTCGCCACGCCAAACTCCTGCACGTACGGCAGGTCGGTACCGTCCTCAAAGTACGTACTGGCAATAGTCTTAATGCGCGGAACGTCGGTGCCGATAAGCTGGCGCGCGCGGGCCGAAAGGATATTTGACGGCGGAACGTAGACCGAGCCGTGCGCGTTGGGCAGCACCTCGTCCTGGAAGGCTATAAGCTCGTTGAGCGAAGCGACGAGCGTTTCCTTGTTTTTCCACGTCTTGTAGACGTACAACGTACCATAGTCGGTGTCCCAGAGCGCAAGCGGCTGATGGTTGTAGCCGTGAAAGCCCAGCTCTCCGCCCATCTGTAGCAGCATACCGCCAAAGTAACGGAACTGCGTGGTATCGGCCTGGCGCGCGGGCTCGGTCTGGTTGACCGCGTCCTCGTAGTTTTCGATCATCACGCCGGTATAGCGAATGCCGTATTTTTGCGCGAGCTTTTGCAGATCGGGCCACCAGACCTTGGTGTAAAAATCCGCAATGGAAAGGCCGTAGTCACGCTTGATATAAGTACCATCGCCCGAGGGCACGGGGCTAGGAAAGTCGTCCAAATAGAACACGGCGCTGTTGATGACCGGATAGGCCGTGGCATCACCCAGCAAGCTTATGGCCGAAGCATAGAACCCACGCATGACCTTGTCGTAGATACCAATGTTGCACACCACGGTGTGACCACTGCCGCAATCGTTAGACCAAATGAGCGGCGTGCCCGCATCGCCGGTCTTTGCCCATACGTGCGCCGTTTCGCGCAATGAAACCGAGAGCGAAGAATCGAAGGGATCCGAGAACTCGTAGCGCTCTCCTCCGCCCAACATAAAGTCCTCGCTCGGAACGATACTTTCGGCTGTCGCATAGTCATATCCGGCCGATTCGATCCCAAGGTTGGAAGCAATAGCCTGCAAGTAGTTCGAGTTATCTGGCGTCATGCCCAGCATGAGCGAGCCGCCCGCACTCACCCAACTCATCAGATCGGTCAGATGCGTACCCAGTCCGTCAAGCGAGGGCATAAGCACAATCACGCGATCAAACGACGTGAGCGATGGGATCGCGTCCGCACCGTCGGTGGCAATATCAACATCGCGATGGGCGATCTTCATGTCCAGCAAAATCTGGTCGAACTGGTCTTTAACGTCCTCGACGCCAGCTTGATCGGAATCGGTAATGACCAGGCACGTGGGCTTTTGGCCAAAGATTGCCGAGGAGGCCGGCACCGCATCGTTGGCGGCAAGCATCCCCAGCTTATGCTGGCCCGCACTGTACTGCACGCCGGCACGCTCCACCAGCAGCACGGCGGCCATGGCAATAAAGACCGCCCACACCACGAGGAGTCCCATCCAACGAAAGCGCCCTGCACGGTCGCGGATATGTTGCACCACGCTCATCTGGCCTCCTCCCCGTCGCGCCAAAACGCCAACTTTTCGCGGTTGTCGGCGCTCAAATACACATGTTGCCTGTCAATCGCATCGATCACACGGTGGACCTCGTCACCATCGCGGCGCATCACGGCCAGGCGCAGGCAAAGCATCCAAACCTCCTGCTCCTCGGGCACGTCGAGCACCAGCTGGTCGATCACGGCCTGCGCCTCGTCGATCTGTCCGACATCGGCCAGCGCCGTCGCGTATCGAATGCGCAGCTCAAAAGTGTCTTCGCGCTCGCAGCGACGCGCAAGCAGGCGCGCGTACTGTTGGCGCTGAATCTGAGCCACTCGCCCCTCAGCCAAACCCGAGCCCAAATATTCACCAAGAAAATCGCAGTATTCGTTGAGGTTTTGCGCGCTCGGGTCCGTCTTAAAGGCACGCTCCAGCTGCTGCAGTTTAAGGTCGGACTCCTTGGAGATCTGCGCCACCGCCGTCGCGGCATAGTGAGCCACCTCAACGTCGTCGTTAAGCTTAGCCGCCTGCAGCTGCGCCAGGTACGCGTTGGGCTCCTCGGTGAGCATGGAGAGCATTAGTCGACGCCGGTATGCCGGATCGTTGACGATGAGCGCCTCCTCGAGCGGGACCACGCCCGCATCGGCGTCACGGTCGTGCACCAGGATGCTGCGATGCAGGTCGTCGTTAAAGCGCAGCGACTCCAGCGCAGACTCTTTCAGCCCCTCGCCAAACACCGCGCTGCGGACCGATAGCAGAACCACCAGCAACGGGCCCCACAGCGGCACCAGTACTATCACAGCCAGCATGTGTCCGCGCACCGGCAGCAGGCCCAGCTTCATGAGCGTCCACAGCATCAGGCAAACCATCGCATGAATCAGCAGCAAGACGGCAGCAACGACAAGCGAGATCAAGCGGCACCCCCCTCACCGTCACCGGTGTAAGAGATGTGCTGCAACAGCGCCACGATGTCCTCGCCGTCGACGGGCTCCACCGCAATATGCTTTGCGCTCAGGCGCTCGCGGATAATGGGCAGATCGCACGCCTTTGCCTGGCGCATAAGCAGGTAGAGCACGTCGCCGTCGACCAAGCCCGCCGCGTCGCTCTCGCGGATTGCCGACCCAATTGCGCCCACCAGCTCGCCGACAGGCTCCATACCCGGTACCACGCGCAGGAGCAAAAAACTCCCCATCTTGCTATCTGCCAGTGCCTGCTCCGCCGCGAGCTCTTGGCCAAAGGCAGCCTGCTTGAGCACGCAAGTGCCGTCAACGCAGCGTTTATCCTGCGCCACCGCCTCATAGTCAAAGGCACGGCCCAGCGCGCTTTCGACCAACCCGCACAAGATGCGGAACAGGTTTTGATAATAGAGGGTCATTTGGTTTTCGGCCGCACTACGCACAAAGATCAACACGGCGGGTGCCCCGTCGCGCTCGATCGTGTATCCAAACATGGGAAGCCCCGGCGTCAGCTCGCGGTTCACCCACAGGTTCGAACGACCCCCGTCGCCCAAAAGAGGTGTAAGCTGCTCAAGCGTGAGCGAGCGTGCGGCATCTTCAGCAATCGCGGGACTTGCTGCCACCAGGCGTGCAAATGCCCCGCCCGAAACATGGTAGATCGCCACCGAATCGTTCTCGAGGATCTCGCCCAGAAGCTCACAGCACTTGCGATAGATGTCGCGTGGGTTGAGCACGTCGAGCTCCTGCGTCACGGCAAAGATCTTGCCAAAGCTGTCGTGGCGACCCACGATCTGGCGCCTGTACGCGCGCTTGTCCTCGATCGCGTCGTGGTAGAGCTGCGTAAGGAACGTATTGCGGTTGCGCACGAGCTCGTTTTGATCGCGCTTCGCCCTAATGGCTTCGCTGTTGCGCAGCTGCACATAGCCGCAAACGGCACCCACCACAAAGTACGCAATAAACGGCAGCCAGTTGGACGGCTCGTAGAACAGGCCCTGGAAGGTATAGCCGTACTGGGTAAAGTAGCTCGCGGCCAAGCCCACCGATGCCAGCAGCGCCGCGACCAAGCCAAAGTCCAGGCCATACAGCGTGCCGATCAGCACAACGTAGAGCAGGCGATAATCGAGCACGTTGAGCTGGGCAGATTGGGAGAACAGATGCTCCAGCACCTCGAACAGAACCCAGGCAACGCCCGTCTCCAGGTATTTGAGGGGCAGCGAGCGCATCTGGATGCGGTCGATGGCGGCACGCAAGGGGTTGACCTTCTTTGCGCGGCCAGCATCCCAACGCGCTTGAATGGTCGAAAGATCGCGCAGCAAGTCGTAGCGCTGAAACCAGCCATAACGCACGCGAGCGACGTCGCTGGCGGGCAGGGTGTAGCCGGCAGAATCGCCATAGGCAACGGCAAGGCCAGGGAACAGTGCCTTGAGGGCGTCGCCAACCTCACCTGACGTGTGATGGAAGGTATCGGCAACGTCGAGCATCTCAAAGTTACCATCCCAGCTGTCGAAGATACGGCGTACCAACACCGCAAGCTCCTCGGCACACAGCAGGGGAAACGCCGCATCCTGCGTGCCCTGCAGAGCGACCGATCCGGTTGAGCACGCGTCGAGCAGCGGCACCAAAAACGGGTCCTCCAGCGCGGCAGATGCGGTATACAGGAACGGCACGCGCAGGATCTTGGTTTGAACGCCCTCGCGAGCAGCGTAGTAGCGGCACAGGTCGTTGGCTGCGCGCGCGATAATGCCCTTGCCCGTTCGCCCCACGGCATCGGCGGCGCCCTCGGCACCTGCGGGCCCTGCTACATACAGCAGTTGGACCCGGCGACCCGCGCACGCACGAAAGACCGTGCGCAGCAGCTCGATATCGCCCACGGAGTCTGTATGCGGGGTAAGGTAATTAGACAGGTAGACCACGCGTTCGAACTCGTAGGCCTGATCCAGGTGTTGCAGAAGCTCTTTCCACGAGGCATGGGGCGATGACTCGTCGCGGCGCGTGTCCTGCGCGGCTACGACCTGCACATGGTCCTCGGGGAACGCCTTGGCACAAAAGTCATCGTCAACATATGCGGTGTTGCCAACAACCAGCACCTCCATGGCGCACCCCTCCCCTAAAATCCACATTTGTCATAGTCAAACATGCGTATTTTACGCTGTCAACGCGAGCTGGAGCGCCTTTAAGGCTGTTTTAAAACTTTTTTAGAATCCCAGAGGTCGAAAGCGAACTCGCAAAACGAAACAGATCCAATCCAATGCAGAATTTACGTGTAACACAATCGGTTACATGATATGATGAACACGAACAATATGATGTAACGCGATTGGTTACAGGAATGAAAATACGCTACGCCAACAAAAGGCTCGAGGAAATATGTACCGACGAAAAGAAGTGCAAGAAATTTAGGTCCGACATCGTAAGGGGTGTAAAACTCCGACACAACGCATTAGAGACAGCCAGCTCGATGGAGGATCTAAAGAATCTAGACCCATGCGGAAGATGGCATCAGCTTTGCGGTGATAGAGAGGGTCAATGGGCGGGAAAAATAAACAAGAATTATCGAATGATTGTCGAGCCAATTAACGGATGTATGAAAGTAACTAAGGTCGAAAAAACAACGGACGAAGAATCCTCAGTAAAAGTTCTATCAATTGAAGACTATCACTAGGCACATAAAGGAAGCAGAACAATGGGAACCAACTATGCGGTTGCACCTGGCATGTATTTACAAGAATGGCTAGATGACGAGCAGATGACGCAGCAGGCCCTTGCCGACCGACTTGGCATCTCCCGCAAAACGGTTAACGGGATACTAAAGGGTACGCAGCCCATCTCGCAGGACACCGCCATTAAGCTTGAAAGAGTCACCTCTATTCCCCGGGATAGCTGGATTCGCTTCGAGGCAAAGTACCGTGAAGATCTAGCTAGGCTCGAAGATGAGCTAAAAATGGCAAGCTCCGCCGACATCACCCCCCCGCCGTTAGGAAAGTTTCTTCGCGACAAAGGGCTTACTACCGCCACCAAAAGAAACCCCGGCAAGCTCGTATCTGATTTTTTGAATGTTGTTGGTTACGGCAGCATAGATGCTTATGCGAAAGGCGTCGATTGCGTCTTCTCCTCCATTGCGACGTTAAAAGAGGCAGGTAAACCCGTTGACCCCGCAAGCATGATGGCTTGGATTTCGCTAGGTGAAAGCGCCGAAACGCCAACAACCAATGGGGCTAAAGCATACAACGAGGTATCGCTCAGAGCCTCTTTGAGCTCATTAAGACAACGCGCGGCAACGACAGACGATATGACCTTAACGGACATTACGCACCAACTGGAGCAATGTGGCGTCACGCTGCAGTTCATTTCTGCGCCAGATCAATTTCCGTTACATGGAATAACGCGTTGGACCAAAGACGGAAACCCCGTAATACAGATGACAGGTAGGCGCAAAAAAGACGGTTTTATCATTTGGACACTGTTCCACGAAATCGGGCACATTCTAAATGATGGGAACGTAGGAATCACTCTTAGCTACATTGACGAAAAGCAAAGTTCAAAGAGCGAATCCGAGAAGCGCGCCAACGCCTTTGCAAGAGAGGTCCTTATGGGACCAGAGGGTCTCTCGCCTTATCATGGCTGCAAGACCTCGACAAAAATCCAGCGTATCGCTCAGGATAGAGGAGACTGCCCGGGAGTTGTGGTAAATCTGATGCACCGAAAGAGGATGCTCGACTACAGCTGGTGCAATGACCTCCTTAAAGACATGACAATTCCTTTTAAGATCTAAAACAACCGGCCGGCCAGACCCCTTTTTTGAGCATCTGCGACCTGCCGTTTTGTTGCAAGAATAATGGGTTTTGCTCAGAGGTGTTAGCGTCGGATTATTTTAGCCAAATATAGTCGGCCGAGATTGACCAATCCCG
>CABSYH010000065.1:0-8139 GCA_902481965.1 uncultured Collinsella sp. | reverse complement strand
CGATGCTCCGTCCGAGGTCGAGCTGACCGATCAGCCTGCGCCTGAGGAGTTTGACGAGCTTTACGCCATCGATGGTTCCGCCATGCTCGATGATGACGACGAGTAGCGGTTACGCTCATGTCGTATACGGTGACCGAGGCCATGGTCGTCTTTCCCGATAAGAAGGCGGCCTCCTCGTTCTCGAGCGGATATGCGTCCAAAAAGCCCTGCGCACATATCGATTGTGAGCTTGAGGGCGGTTTTGAGCGGTCCATTTGGATTCCCGTGCGGGTCGCGCGGCTGTATGTCAAAAACCGCCCCGATCTTCCCTGCGATTGGGACAACTTTCGTGAGGCGGTGCAGCTCATCGAGCGTAAATGTGCACTTACCATGGTGACCGAGATGTTATCGCGCCGCGACCATGCGACGGGTGAGGTCCGTGACAAGCTGGCTCGCTACGGCTTTCACCAGCCTGCGATTGATTTCGCCGTCGAGCGCGCCACCGAGTATCGCTTTTTAGACGAGAGCCGCTTTTGCTCGTACTTTATCGAGGAGCGCAAGCGGCGCGGTTGGGGACAGCGCAAAATCGAGACCGAGCTCAAGCGCCGTCATGTCGTGCTCGATGACATTCCCGGTTATCCCGAGGATTATTTTGCCGTCGAAGACGATTTGGAGCGTGCGTCAGCTCTGCTCGCCAAGCGGCGTGTTCCAGAGACGCGCGGATTCGAAAAACTGGTTCGGTTTTTGATGGGCAAGGGCTTCTCGTATCACATCGCCGCCGATGCCGTTAAGGCACGTCTCGATGCCGAACGCGAGGAATGTGCGGTTTAGGCGTATGCGTTTTGTGGTCCTGCCGTTCACCGCGTTTTAGCCGCCGTGCTGGGGCCATTTATTTGACAGTTGTTGTGGTTCAACGTACGATAAACACTGTCATTTGCTTTGTGATATGTGCTCATCTGTGATGAGTTTGTTTATATGTTTATCTGTATCCGACCCGCATAAGCTGCGCCCATATTACTCAAATGTCGCGAGCCGTTCGTAAGGACGGTTCGCTTTGTTGTGTAACGAATCCATAAAAAGGAGTGAGCATGCCTATCATCGCAGCGCTCGTTGGCATCGTTTTGGGTGCCATCGCCGCAATTGCCTACATGCGCACCGCCAAGCAGGGTAGTCTTCACGAGGCCGACGAAAAGATCCAGTCGGCACACGCACAGGCTGAGTCCCTGATCGGTGATGCTAAGCGTCAGGCCGAGACCCTCAAAAAAGAGGCTCTGCTCGAGGCTAAAGAGGAGATCATCAAGAACAAGCAGGCCGCCGAGGCCGAGGACAAGCAGCGTAAGAACGAGATTCGTACGCTCGAGAACCGTGTGATGCAGCGCGAGGAATCCCTCGACCGCCGCAACGACGCTCTCGACAAGCGCGAGCATCAGCTGTCCAGCCAGGCCGGTCAGGTCGAGAAGCGCTCCCGCGAGCTCGAGGAGCTCTGCGCAAAGCAGACCTCCGAGCTCGAGCGCATCGCCGACCTGACCCGCGAGGATGCCCACAAGGAGCTCCTCGATAAGGTTCGCGGCGAGGTCACCCACGAGGCCGCCACGATTATTCGCGAGTCCGAGCAGCAGGTTCGCGCCGAGTGCCACAAGACCGCCCAGGAGATTCTGTCCCTGGCGATTCAGCGCTGCGCTGCCGACCACACTGCCGAGGTCACCGTTACCTCCGTGCACATTCCCTCTGATGACCTCAAGGGCCGTATCATCGGTCGCGAGGGTCGCAACATCCGGACCTTCGAGCAGGTTTCCGGCGTCAACCTCGTGATCGACGACACGCCCGAGACCGTCGTTCTTTCGAGCTTCGACCCGGTCCGTCGCGAGACCGCCCGTGTCGCCCTCGAGAACCTCATCGCCGACGGCCGCATTCACCCCGCCCGCATCGAGGAGATGTATCACAAGGCTGCCGACCTGGTTCAGCAGCGCGTGCGCGAGGCTGGCGAGCAGGCTGCCTTCGATGCCGGCATCCACGACCTGCATCCCGAGATCGTCAAGACCCTTGGTGCCCTGCGCTACCGTACCTCGTTTGGCCAGAACGTGCTTCAGCACTCCCTCGAGGTCTCTGATCTGTGCGGCGTGATGGCTTCCGAGCTTGGCCTGGACGTTGTGACCGCCAAGCGCGCCGGCCTGCTTCATGACCTGGGCAAGGCAATCGACCACGACGTCGAGGGCCCGCATGCCGTCATCGGCGCCGAGCTTGCCCGCCGTTATGGCGAGAAGCCCGTTATCGTCCACGCTATCGAGGCTCACCACGCCGATGTTGACCCCAACACGGTGCTCGATGTCCTGGTACAGGCTGCCGATGCCGTCTCTGCCTCTCGCCCAGGCGCCCGTCGCGAGTCTGCCGAGAACTACATCAAGCGTCTTGAGAAGCTCGAGGAGATCGCCAACTCCCATGACGGCGTCGAGCGTACCTATGCCATGCAGGCTGGTCGCGAGGTCCACGTCATGGTTCAGCCTGACAAGATCTCCGATGCCCAGTCCACGGTTCTGGCTCACGATATCGCCCATCAGATCGAGGAAGAGATGGAGTATCCCGGTCAGGTGCGCGTCGTCGTGATTCGCGAGAGCCGTGCTGTCGATATCGCTAAATAACATGAGCGACGCGAACGAGCTCATCTCATTTATCGCGTCGATGTCGGGGGAGGGTAACCTTCGCGTCGAGGAGAACCTTGGCGAGGGGTATGTCCGTCTCCGCGTTTCGGAGGCCGAGCGGCGCCAGGCGAAGCACGACATTCAGCATGTCGAGGATATCGTCATCGAAATGCTCCGTAATGCTCGCGATGCCGGCGCCGACAAGGTCTATCTCGCCACGACCAAGGAAGATGGCGTCCGCACGCTTGTCTTTCTGGATAACGGCTCGGGTGTTCCGCAGGATATGCAAGAGCGAATCTTCGATGCTCGCGTTACCTCAAAGCTCGAGAGCATGAAGATGGACCGTTGGGGCGTTCACGGTCGTGGCATGGCATTGTTTTCGATCAAGCAGAACACCGACGAGGCCCGTGTGGTCACGTCCGGCGTCGATCTTGGTTCAGCCTTTAAGGTGAGCGTTGCAGCCGACCGCCTCAGCGAGCGTGCCGATCAGTCCAGCTGGCCCCAGGCCGTCAAGGATGAGGACGGACGTTATGTCTGTGCTCGCGGCCCGCATAATATTATTCGCGCTGCCTGTGAGTTTGCGCTCGAGGAGCTGCGTGGTTGCGATGTCTATCTTGGTTCTCCGTCTGAGATTGCCGCGACCCTTTATGCTCAGGCGACAAGTCGGCTCGATACGTCTCGTCTCCTGTTCATTGACGACGAGAGCGAGCTTCCGGTTGTCGACCGTTTAGGCCTTGCCTCCGATGCCGAGGACTTTATCCGCATCTGTTCGGGTTTGGGTCTTGAGATGTCCGAGCGCACGGCTCATCGCATTTTGGCAGGGCAGATTAAGCCCGTTCGCGGTGTGACCGCGCGTCTGCTGCGCGAGCGTGATTCGTCTTCGCATGCGCCGGCCCCTGTCGATCTCGCGAAGGATCGTCGCGGGCTACGTATTGCCAAGGATGACATGGCACAGTTTTCGCGTGCTGTGGAGCGCGACTTTAATGACCTTGCCGCCCGGTACTATCTCAACCTTTGCGGCGACCCAAAGATTCGCGTTTCGCGTGATCGAATCACCGTGACCTTCGATCTTGCCAAAGAGGAATAGTGCCTTTACCGAGTCCACTCGGTACGATAAAGTTATTGCAGTTAAAACGTACTTTTAAACGCAGGAGTTTCTTCATGGATTGCCTGAAGGTATCAAGCAAATCATCGCCCGCGTCCGTTGCCGGCGCCATCGCCGGCATGGTCAAGGATGGTGTACCCGTCAACATCCAGTGTGTCGGTGCCGGTGCTGTCAACCAGGCCATTAAGGCCGTGGCTATCGCGCGCGGTTTTTTGATTCCAACCGGTTTTGATATTTCCTGCGCGCCCGTGTTCTCCGATATCCTCATTAACGGGGAGTCGCGCACGGCCATCCGCCTTTCTATCTACGTTCACCAGATCAATCGAGCTGCTATGGATAACGTCGTCATGGATGATGTTAAGCCTGTGGCATAGCTTCTGCTTGCCTCGATTCGCCTCCCTTCCATCGTTAGGACTTATGCACATGGACCAGCGTTCCGTACGCGATATTCTTGCCGGTAAAACCTACTTTATCCGCACCTTTGGCTGCCAGATGAATCAGCACGACTCCGAGCGTGTGAGCGGTCTGCTCGATTCGTATGGTTGCCTCATGGCGCTCGATCCCGAGCATGCCGATATCGTTGTCTTCATGACATGCTGTGTGCGTGAGGCCGCCGATACTCGCCTGTACGGTCAGTGCAATTCCTGCAAAAGCCTGCCGCCTTCGCCTTCGGGCAAGCGTGTGGTTGCCGTGGGCGGCTGCATCGCGCAGCGTGATGGCGAGGGCCTTCTCACCAACGTCGATAACGTCAATGTCATCTTTGGCACGCATTCCATCGCACATGTGGCCGAGCTCATTGCCGAGGCGTTCCTTGACGGCAAGCGTCATATCCGCACCAATGAGCATGAGGATACGGATGCCATGAGCATGCCGTGGCATCGCGAGACCCAGTATCACGCCTGGGTGCCCATCATGACGGGCTGCAATAATTTCTGCACCTATTGCATCGTGCCGTACGTGCGCGGTCGCGAAAAAAGTCGTCCCTTCGAGGAGATTGTCGACGAGGTGACCGGTTTGGTGCGCCAGGGCGTGCGTGAGATTACGCTGCTGGGCCAAAACGTTAACTCATATGGTCGCGATCTGTTTGGCAAGCCGCGTTTTGCCGATCTGCTACGTGCCGTGGGCGATACGGGTGTGGAGCGCGTCTTCTTCACGTCTTCGCATCCCAAGGATCTGTTGCCCGAGACCATCGACGCCATGGCCGAGACGCCTGCCGTTATGCCGCAGCTGCACTTGGCCGTCCAGTCAGGTTCGACGCGGATCCTCAAAGAGATGAATCGCCGTTATACACGCGAGGACTATTTGGGCCTGGTCGATCGCATTCGCAACCGTATGCCCGATATCGCGCTCTCGACCGACATTATCGTCGGCTTCCCAGGCGAGACTGAAGAAGACTTTGAGCAGACGCTCTCGCTTGCCGAGACGGTCCGCTATGCCCAAGCCTATACCTTCATCTATTCCAAGCGCGCCGGTACCCCGGCCGCCGAGATTGACGATCCTACGCCGCATGAGGTTATTCTCGAGCGTTTCAACCGCCTGGTTAAGGTTATCGAGACCACGGCACATGAGTATAACCAGGGTGAGCTTCATACTGTGGTGCCGGCGCTCATTGAGGGAACGAGTAAAAAGAACGACGCGGTCCTGCTTGGCAAGAGTCCCAAGAATCAGACCGTGCATGCGCCTATCCCCGAGGGTTACAGCATCGATCAGCTTGTTGGCAAGATCGTTGATGTTGACGTTGACGTTGCCAAGACCTGGTATTTGTCCGGTTCCGTTGTGGGCGAGCCGCGCTAATGGTTTCTCCCGGGGCAGGTCTTTCCGCCGTTGCGATCGTCGGTCCGACGGCGGTTGGTAAGAGTGATGTTGCCGACCGTTTGGCGGCTCGTCTTTCGTCCGAAGTGCTGTCGTGCGATGCGATGCAAATCTATCGCGGCATGGACATCGGTACCGCAAAGATGGCGCCCGATGAGTGTACGGCGCCGCTGCGTCTCGTCGACATTGTAGAGCCGGGTGTGGCGTACTCTGCGGCGCTTTATCAGGCTGACGCTCGCGCGCATGTTGAGCGTTTGCTTGGCGAGGGCCGCCTACCGGTGTTTTGCGGGGGCACAGGCTTGTATCTTAAGGCCGCCCTGGATGAGATGGATTTTCCCTCGGGCGAGCTTGAGGACGATCGTCGCGCGGGGTATCAGGAACTTGCCGAGCGTATTGGCGAGGAAGAACTGCATGCTCTGCTTGCCGAGCGTGATCCAGAATCGGCTGCTGTTATTCATCCCCATAACGTGCGCCGTGTGATTCGTGCGCTCGAGATGCATGATGATGGTATCTCCTATGCAAAGCAAAAAAGTCAGTTTAGTGTTCCGCGCGAGCATTATCATGCCCTATGGTTTGGTCTGACGCGTAATCGTGAGGTGCTCTACGAGCGCATTAACCTGCGTGTCGATCTGATGTTTGAACAGGGTCTTGTTGATGAGGTTCGCGGTCTTATGGACCAGGGGCTGGGAGATGCCCTGACGTCGATGCAGGCAATTGGCTATAAAGAGACCATCGATGCTTTCAATGGCGTGACGAGCATGGATGAGGCTCGCGAACTCATTAAGATGCGTTCGCGTCGCTATGCCAAACGTCAACTTTCGTGGTTTAAGCGCGATGACCGTATCGCGTGGTTTGATATGGATGAATGTACGATCGATGAGGTCGTTGCTGATATCCTGCATCGTATTGAGGCTGCCTAATGGCTCGTTTCCCCCTTGTTCCCACGGCACCCGAGCCCGAGCGTGCCATTTTGGTTGGTGTTGAGTGGCGCGACAATGCATGGCCACTCGATCGATCGCTCGATGAGCTGGAGCGCCTTGCCCACACGGCTGGTGCCCAGTGCGCGGCTCGCTTGTCTCAGCGTTTGGTAAAGCCGTATCCCAAATCATTTATCGGTTCCGGTAAGGTAGAGGAGCTGTGCGGTCTGGTACATCGCATGGATGCCGATGTCGTTATTTTTGACGACGACCTGACGCCCTCGCAGCAATCCTATTTGGAGAAAGCCGTGGGCGAGCCGGTAAAGATTATCGATCGTACGGCACTGATCTTGGATATCTTTGGCCTGCATGCTCAGACGCGTGAGGGACGCCTACAGGTACAGCTGGCGCAGCTTCAATATCTGTTGCCTCGTCTGCGCGGCATGTGGAGCCATCTCGCCAAGGAACAGACGCGCGGCGGCATCGGCTCACGCTTTGGTCAGGGCGAAAGTCAGCTCGAGGTCGACCGTCGCCTCATTCGCAATAAGATCGCTGCGCTTCGTCGTGAGATCAAGCAGGTTGAACAGCGTCGTGATGTTCAATCCAAGAGTCGTATTGAGTCACCGGCGTTTCGCGTCGCGTTAGCCGGTTATACCAATGCCGGTAAATCGACGTTGCTCAATCGCCTGACAGGCTCTACGGTACTTTCGCAGGACAAGCTGTTTGCTACGCTCGACCCGACGACGCGTTCGTATCGCCTGCCCGGCGGTCGCGGAATGACGATTACCGATACCGTCGGCTTTATTCAAAAGCTGCCGCATGGTCTTGTCGATGCCTTTAAATCGACGCTGTCCGAGGTGTTGGGTGCCGATCTAATTCTCAAAGTCGTAGATGCGTCTGACGAGGACTATGAGCGGCAGCTGGAGGCTGTCGACCGCGTGCTTGATGAGATCGGCGCCGGAGAGCGCCTAACGCTGACCGTATTCAATAAAATCGATCTTCTCGATAGCGTTGATCGATTAAGTTTCCGTCGTCGCTATTCTGAGGCTGTGCTGTTCTCGGCCCAAACGGGCGAGGGACTTGACGAGCTCGTCGATCGCATTGCTCGCGAGGCAGCTGCCACCGATGTACTGCTTTCAGCTGACATTCCATATCGTGAAGGTGCGCTCATCACGCTCGTGCATGAGCAGGGGACCCTTTTGCACGAGGAATATCTTGAGGATGGCGTTCGTATTGTGGCGAAACTGCCGGCTCGTATTGCACCTCGGCTTGAGCGTTATCGCACCGAGTAGGCGAGCTCCAAAATGCCCAGAATGATGGGCTGATGCAGTAGATAAAAGGGGAGTGCATGACGTCCAAGGCTGGCGAGCGCCGGCAGGGGGTTGGCGTAGGCCCAGCTTAGGGCGGTCTTATCGATTCCCTGCGCTATATGTGCGGCGAAGTATCCTGCAAGATACATAAAGATAAACGGGATGATGGGGTAGTAATCACCTGAAACAAACCCAAGGCTCGGAAATCCCAGCCACGCCAGGTAGGGGACAGGGTAGGTCGTTTTGGGGATGCTCCAGGTGAGGGCGAACAACACAAGGCATAGGGACACGCCCCATCTCGCCGAAATCTTCTTAAGGACGGGATTGGTCAACGCTACGATGCCGGTACATGCGGCCATACAGTAGATGATGCCAAA
>CABSYH010000064.1:0-8151 GCA_902481965.1 uncultured Collinsella sp. | reverse complement strand
ACGTTTCCCCAGATAAAACCTGCCAAAATAAACCTGTCCCTTTTTGGCAGGTTTCTAGAAAGGCTCTTTGGACTGTGAAGGATTCCGACCTCTCCACAACGGCTGCGCGCGACGCTGCCCGCATCGTCTGGTTTAAGCGCTATCCCGCCAAGCAGACCCTCATCGCATTTTTGCTCGCGCTGTTGGCGACCACGGCGTTTTCCATCGATCCCGCCCCGGTGTCGAGCAACGCAGTCTTGGCGATTGACCCCAAAGCCTCGGGCATGCTGTACGTGTGCTACGAGGTGCTCCTCTCGTTTGCCGGCCATACCGACGCGGTCATGCTGCTTGCACTTGCCTGCCTGCTCACGCTACCGTTTCGCTACGTGTTCTTTGGCCGTGGCGACACCTGGCGCCCATCGATCGTTCTGCCGTCGCTGTTCTTTGCCGTCTGCATGGTGTTTGGCCGCAGCTACGACCTCACCGATTCGGCCGAGATCGTGCTCGGCGACAAGGCCCGCATCATCTGCGCCTGGATAGGCGGTGCGGGCTGGATGCTCTTGGCGGTCGTTGCCTTCTACCTCGCCTTTGAGTGTCTAGATTGGCTGAGCTCTCGGCGCATTCCGTTTTCCGAAGCGCACTTTGGCCGCGTATGGCGTGTGGCTCACGCCGTGCTCTCGGTCCATCCCTTTGCCGGGCCCTTCCTGGTGCTTATGATCGCCTGGGCGCCCACGCTCATCGCTTCGCTGCCTGGCCTTTTTATGGGAGATACGGGCGCGCAGATTCGCCAGTGGTTCAACTATCCCAACGGCACGAGTGACTACCTGCGTCTGCTCAATCCCAATGTGTTGCTCAACGGACATCATCCCGTGGTGCACACGGCTATCATCGGTTCGTGCGTCCAGCTGGGGCTTTCACTGTTCAACAGCGCCAACGCGGGTCTTGCCATCTACACCTGCGCTCAGTTTGTCATTACGGACGCCTGCATGGCCTATTCCATCTCGTCGCTGCGCAAGCTGGGCGTGAGCCTGCCGGTCCGCGGCGTGATCTTGCTGTTCTTTGTGTTTATGCCCATGTTCTCCAACTACGCGGCCCTGCTTACCAAAGATGTGCTGTTTGCCGACGCGTTTTTAGTGCTGTTGGTGCAGACCGTGAAGCTCGTGGCCTGCGGCCTGCCCCGTCGCGATGCTAATGCCGAGCGTGCGGGCGAACAGAGGCCCGTGCTCTTTGCGCGCCATGATTGGCTGCTGCTCGCTCTGGGCGCCATGGGTTCCACGTTTCTGCGCAACGGCGGCCTGGTGTTTCCCCTGGCGGAATGCGTAATCGCGGCGGCGTTTTGCGCATGGGACGCGCATGTGGCTCATCGTGCAGCCAAGCAGGCCGGTGCTGCGCCTTCGGGCGCCATCCCGCGTTTCCGCTGGGTGGGAGTTCTTGCGGTGCTTGCACTCTGCCTTGCCTCCAATATGTACTTCACCAAGGTCTTTATGCCGGCGCATGACATCACGCCTGGTTCCAAGCGCGAAATCCTCTCGATTCCGTTCCAGCAGACGGCTCGTTTCGTCCAAAAGCACGATGGCCTCAACTCGGGCGTCAACCCCACGGTTAAGGAGGACGGCACCATCGTGGAGGCTCCTTGCGACGGCTTGGTGACCGACGAAGAGCGTGCCGTGATCGACCGTGTGCTCAAGTACGAGAACCTGGGCCGCCGTTACAACCCGGATAAGTCGGACGCCGTCAAAAATTGCTTTAACGAGTATGCCTCGCAGGAGGACATCAAGGCCTATTTTGAGGTGTGGGCCCAGATGTTCAAAAAGGACCCCGGGTGCTATATCTCGGCGCTCATCAATAACTACTATGGGTATTTTTATCCGAGCGCTCGCGACGCATGGGTCTACAGCACGGCGCGCAGTGCCGAGATCATGGCGAAGCCCGATAACCTCAAGTACTTTGACTTCCATCCGGTCGATAGCAAGGTTGTGCGCTGGTGCGACCACCTGATCAACCTGTATCGCGTGGCAGTACAACGCATCCCGTTTATCTCGCTCACCATGAGCTCGGCCACCTATGCGTGGATCATGATCGCCGTGGTGGTCTACTTGCTGCGTCGTCATTCATGGCGTGCGCTGGCGATCTGGGTGCCGCTGTTGGGCGTGCTCGCTGTGTGCCTGATTGGCCCGTGCAACGGCTCGACTTACATGCGCTACCTGTATCCGGTCATCGCCTGCATGCCCTTTGCCATCGGCGCCACCGTCACCCGCAGCGACTTCTTCTGGTTCTAATTTGGTGCATTGAGGGCCAGGTTTCTTTGCACCAAAGGGGACATCATCACGACGCCTTCATTTTGGGGTTTATCTCGCAGGCCAGTAGGTATATCATAACGACGTTTGTTTATATTGCCCGAGCATCTGCGCTGGGCTTTAGGTCGAAACCGATAGGAGACACGTATGTCCGGACACTCTAAGTGGGCCACAACCAAGCATCGTAAGGGCGCGCAGGACGCCAAGCGTTCCGCCCTCTTCTCCAAGCTCAGCCGCAACATCACCGTTGCTGCCCGTCTCGGCGGTGACCCGCTGCCCGAGAACAACGCCAGCCTCGCCGCTGCCGTTGCCAAGGCCAAGGCTCAGTCCATGCCTAAGGACAAGATCAAGTCCGCTATCGACAAGGCTTTTGGTTCGGGTGCCGACGCTGCCGTCTACGAGAACATCGTGTACGAGGGCTACGGTCCCGCCGGTGTCGCCGTCTACGTCGACTGCCTGACCGACAACCGCAACCGTACCGCCGCTGATGTCCGTTCCGCCTTCTCCCACGCTGGTGGCAACCTGGGCACCTCCGGCTCCGTCGCCTTCCAGTTTGAGCGCAAGGGCCAGATCGTCGTCGCCAAGGAGATCCTGGACGAGAACGCCAAGAAGGAGACCATGATCGCCAACGGTGCTGCCGGTGACGAGGATGAGTTCATGATGGCCATCGCCGAGGCCGGTGGCGAGGACTACGAGGACGCCGGCGAGGAGTGGATCGTCTGGACTACTGCCAACGAGGTCATGGCTGTCTCCAAGGCGCTCGAGGAGCAGGGCGTCCAGGTCAAGGGCTCCGAGACCACCATGGTCCCGACCACCCCGACCGAGGTTTCTGGCGCCGACGCCAAGAAGGTTCAGCGCCTCATCGACCGTCTTGAGGAGCTCGACGACGTCCAGGATGTTTACAGCACCATGGACATGACCGACGAGGTCATCGCTGCCCTCGAGGAGGAGTAGCGCCCGCACGGGTTAAGCCGTGTATATCTGGGCATAATGAAGCGAGCATGCAAGCCTCGTGGAATAGATGAGCCGGATCCGCGTGCGTAGAGCACCGGACCCGGCTCTTTTATAATGATGCGAACCGTTTTGCATTTCGAGAGCCGAGATTTGAAGGGAGCGCCGCGTGCGCGTACTCAAACGAGCCCTAGCGATCGTGTATCTTGCCGCCACCATCGTGGCGCTGGGTACGCTTGTCTGCCAGTTTTGGGGGCCGTATACGTATCGCTTTATGCTGCTGATGCGCGACCCCATGCCGCGCACTGTTGTGACGGCATGCGGCGGAGTTGTGGCGATTGGCGTGCTGGTAAGCTTCTTCCGCCTGATGTTTGCTCGTCGCGAGCCGTCCTGCGTGCATCCGGCGGGGGAGCGCAATATCGAGGTCACGCTCGCGGCGCTTTCTTCGTGCGCCAGGGCTGCTGCAGAGCGCGACGATCGCGTGATGATCGAGCATGTCGAGGCCCGCGTCCAAGGTTCCGACGATTCGCACGTCCGTTTTAAGGTCGAGGCTATCGCGCTTGACGATAAGGACGTGGCATCTCTGGCTACCGCGATGCAGCAGCGCATCGAAGAAGCTTGCGACACCATGCTCGGCACGCCGGGTACGACCACGCGCGTCCGTTTTTTGCCGTCCAAGACTACCGTCCAGACCGTGGAGGTTTCCGGTGAGTGATACCAATCAAGATAAGACCGCTCGTACGCCGCGCCTGACGATTGACCAGAGCGCCACACCGGCGAGCGAACCTGTTGATTCCAAAGCAGAGGCAACCGAGTTACAAGACGCGGCAGCCGCGGATTTTGACGAGGCTATGGGTCTCATCAAGGGTACGGGCGCTGCCATCTGGAGCTATGCTGTGCGTCATCCCAACACCACGCTCGGTGCCGTCGCTGGCTTTATCCTCGCCGTGTTGGTGCTCACGCTCGGCCTGTGGGACACGCTCGTCATCGCATTCTTTGTGCTGATCGGCGCCGTGATCGGCCAAATTCGCGACGGCGAGAATGGGATCGTCAACTTCTTCGGCCGTTTGTTTAGCGGCCGCTAATATGTATTCGACTGTCGCATCTGCGGCAGGCATAAGGAGGAACCATGGCTTTTAATACGAAGGTCGATGTGGCCGATACCGAGCTCGAGGAGAACGAGGCGGTCGTCGCCGAAGCCGAGGATGTGACGCTCGAGGACGAGGCTCTTGTCGAGGTCGAGTCCGATGTGGATGAGGACGACGAGGAAGCGGACGAGTCCGAGGACTCGCTGACCTATTCCAACGGCGTGATCGAGAAGATCGTTGCCATGGCCACCCGCGAGGTTCCGCACGTTCTGGGCATGAAGGGTAACCTCATGCACTTTGTGCAGGAGCAGTTCGGTGCCGAGAATCTGACCAAGGGCGTGACGGTCGAGGTCACCGATGACAATCGCGTGGTCGTCAACATCTCCGTCATTATCGAGTACGGTGCCTATGCGCCCGCGATCTTCGACGATGTCAAGGCACGTGTCACCGAGCGCCTTGCCGCGATGACCGGCCTTGAGGTGGCGGGCGTCAACCTGCGTATCGAGGACGTCATCACCCCCGAGGAGTACGAGCACCGCACCAGCCAGCACGAATAACCTTCCAAAAAGGGACAGGTTTGTTTTGGTAGGTTTTATCTGCGAAAACGTTAAACGGCCGACCGCGCAAGCAAAAGCGTGGCCGGCCGTTATTTGTATGCCCCCCGATGTAGGCATACCGCTCGTCTAACTAGGGGTTGCAATCGTCACGTTCCGCGTTACCCTAATGGGCGCATTGTTTCCAAATTGTTAACGAGGGGTTGCCGTAATGGCTGACGAGCACGAAACAGAAAGCAAGGCATGGGCGATTGAGGCCGCCGCGGCAGAGGCGGCATCGCGTGCTGCCGAAGAGGTGCATCGTCCTCCCGTAGTGCCGATGGAGCGCGTGGTTGATCGCACCGATATCGAGCGCGGCGAGCGTGCCGGCCAAAAGCGCAGCCAGGAGCCGGGTTTCCCGCGCTTTTTTGCCGAGCTCAATCTGGGCCTGATTCTTACGGCCTTTGCCATCGTTGCGTTTAAAACCCCTAATCACTTTGCTTTTGGCGGCACCTCGGGCGTGTCGGTCATTCTGTCCACGCTGTTCCCGACCTTGCCCGTCGGCGTCTTTATGTGGATTATCAACGCGGTTCTCGTCGTTTTGGGCTTTATCTTTTTGGAGCGCAAGGCAATCCTGTGGAGCGTCTTCGCCTCGTTTGCGCTTTCGGCCTATGTTTCGCTGTTTGAGCTCTTTATTCCGACCGATGTCTCTCTGACGGGTGATATGTGGCTCGACCTGTGCTTTGCCGTCATCTTGCCGGCGCTCGGCAGCGCTATTGTCTTTGACATCGGCGCCTCGACGGGTGGCACGGACATTCTTGCCATGATCCTCAAGCGCCGCACGACGCTCGAGATTGGCCGTGCCCTGCTGCTGGTCGATATCGGCATCGTGACCATCGCGGCCTTTTTGTATGGCCCGCGTGTCGGTCTGTATTGCGTGCTCGGCCTGTTTGCCAAGACACTCGTGGTCGACAAAGCCATCGAGAGCATTCACCTGCGCAAAGTCTGCACGGTCATTTGTTCCGAGCCCCTTAAGGTCGAGGAGTTTATCGTCAAGCATCTCAACCGCACGGCGACCATCAGCCGCGGCTACGGTGCCTTCTCGGGCAAGTGTGTGACGGTGATCATGAGCGTGCTGAGCCGTCGCGAGGCCGTGCAACTGCGCCGCTATGCGCGCGAAGTCGATCCGGGTGCCTTTATCACGATCGTCGACAGCTCCGAGATCGTCGGCAAGGGCTTCCGCGGAACGAACTAGCACAGACGTATTCAACGAACCGCCTGCTGGCGCCGCGTACCTTGCAAATCGGTCATCTTTGAGTATTTGACCCCACATTGGGCAATAATGATGCTAAAGACAACGTTTGCGATCCAAGTGATTCGTTCAAGATACGAAGGGATGATTCTATGTTCTGCTCGCAGTGTGGCGCCCCCATGGGCGATAACGACAAGTTCTGCGGCGTGTGTGGTGCCCCTAATGCCGGTGCCGCTGGCCCCGCTTCCCAGGGACAGCCTCAGCCCCAGCAGTTTGTTCCGCAACCGCCCGTGGCGAATGCGCCAAAGGGCTGTGTGGCTCAGGCGTTCCAAGATATGACCAAGACTCCGGGTGTGCTTCAGCGTGTATGCCAAATCGCGTTTTTGCCGGCGCTGATTTGCGTTGTGTCGGTGCTCGTGTTGTTTATTCCCGTTATTGGCGGCATTGCGGCTGCCATCGGCTTTTTGGCAGCTTGCATTGCGAGTGTGTGCGGTTCCGGCTTTGGTATCGAGTGGGGCCGTGATCTGTCGCTCAAGGTCGATGACGGCATGGACCGTCCACTCATGCGCTCCACGTCGTTTGGTCTCGGAGTCTTTTCGAGCGTCATCTCGGTGGTGCTCGAGGTTATCGCTGCCATTCCCGTTATCGGTGTAGTGCTTTCGCTGGTGGAGGGCGTGGTAATTGGCGCCGCGGGCTCGTATTCTTATTACGGCTCCTATGCACTCGAGGCAGCGCTGTTCGGTTCGCTCGGCCTGCTTGTCCTGGCTCTGATTGCCTCGGCGATTCTGGGTGTCTTCTTTAAGATGTTCGCCGACATCGCCGTGATGCACTTTGCGGTGACCGGTCGCGTCGAGAGCGCGTTTTCGCTCGATAAGGTTTGGGTGGCCTTTAAGCACAACAAGACCAAGCTGTTCTGTGCTTCGTTCCTTCCCGAGTTTTTGACGGGCCTGGTCGCCAACGTTGTCACATGGATCTTGACAGCCGTCTTTGGCGCCATTGCATCTGTCGGTATGTATAGCTACTACTATCGTCCTACGGGTATTGAGGCAATTGTTACCGGCGGTGGTGTCACGCTCGTATTGTTCCTGGTGCTGATTGCATTCGTCACCGTATTTCTTACGGTCTTTGGCAAGATGCTCAAGCACCGTGCCGTTGGCTATTGGGCCGCACGCTATGCAAGCGAGTGGGCCGATGAGGATAAGGACGACGTCCTGACTTTTGTGTTGCCTTTCGAGAAGAAGTCCGCTGCTTCGGGTTACAGTGCTCCGGATGCTTCGCCGGCACCTGCACCCGCTCCCGCGCCCGAGCCTGAGCCGGCGCCCGAGTCTGAACCGGCGCCCGAGCCTGAGACGGCATCTGAGCCCGAGCCTGATCCTGAGCCTGCACCTGCACCTGCACCTGCACCTGAGTCGGCGTCCGAGCCAAGCTCCGACGAGGAGCCTCAGGACGAGTAGCCATGCCGTCTGCCATTTGGGGACGGGGTAGAAATGGTAGAAATAGCGCTTGAAGAATGAGCGGGGGCGGACGTTTCGATACGTCCGCCCCCGCTCTGCTTTAGCCAGGCTGTTATGGATGGGTGTGACGACTACTCGTCGTGCTTCTCCTCGCGGCGTGCAGCAGCGCGTGCGTCGTGGATGCCCTTGATCGCGGCATGGCGAGCCGTTCGGGCATCATGGATGGCGTCGCGAGCCTCGGCGGTCGTCGCCTTGGCAGAGCGCAACTTGGCGGCCAGATCGGGGTTGGTTTCGGCGACCGCGGTAATCGCGGGGCCGTCGAGCTCCTCTTGCGTGGGCTCGGCCAAAAAGTCGATAGCATACTGGGCGGCCACCATGGAGCCCTTTGCCAGCACGGTCTCGTCGATCTTGTAGAAGCAGGAATGTTGGGCGTACGTGGCGCCAATCTTGGGGTTGCGCGTACCTACAAAGGCGAGCACGCCCGGTACGCGACGCAGGTACTCCGAAAAATCCTCGCCCGAAAGCGTGCCGCGATAATGGCCTTGGCCGGTGGGGCCCAGGCACTTGATGACCTGTCTCTTATACACATCTCCGAGC
>CABSYH010000063.1:0-8189 GCA_902481965.1 uncultured Collinsella sp. | reverse complement strand
TCTATTCGTCGGCAGCGTCAGATGTGTATAAGAGACAGACTGCACCGTCGTGGGCGTGCCGGGACGCATCATCAAGCGCAACGGCTGCCGCGTGTTTGAGGAGAGTTTCGACGCCAAGCAGCATCGCGAGTACATGCCCGACGACGCCGCCGAGCAGAGTGCCCTCAACCGCCAGGGCATCACCGAGAACGCCCGCCGCGTCAAGGAACTCGAGCGAGAGGTGGCCGAGCTCAAGGCCCTCGTCGCCAAGCTCGTGGACGAACGCTAGAGGCGGACGACCACCGACAACATTGACGCCAACGCAAAGGCGCGCCAGAGGATTCACCCCCGGCGCGCCTTATTTGTGATGTGGCAAAGAGACTGTCCCTTTGTCACATTATGCGAACTGGCTCAGATAGAGGTCGGCGTAGGCACCCTCGGCAGCCAGCAGCTCCTTATGCGTGCCCTGCTCGATAATGTTGCCGTGATCCATGACCAAGATCAGGTCGGCATCCACAATCGTCGACAGGCGGTGTGCGATCACAAAGCTCGTGCGCCCGCGCATAAGCGCATCCATGGCACGGCCGATGGCAAGCTCGGTACGCGTGTCCACGCTTGAGGTCGCCTCGTCCAGGATGAGAATCGCCGGGTTGTTGAGCAGCACGCGTGCGATGGTCAGCAGCTGACGCTGGCCCTGGCTGATGCTTTCGGCATCGTTGGCCACGCGCGTGTCGTAGCCCTGCGGCATGGTGCGCACAAAGAAGTCGACCTGGGCGGCGCGCGCAGCCGCAACAATCTCCTCGCGCGTTGCCTCGGGACAGCCGTAGGCGATGTTCTCGGCAATCGTGCCGTCGAACAGCCAGGCGTCCTGCAGCACCATGCCAAACTGCTGACGTAGCTCGCCGCGGTTCATAAGGCGCGTATCCACACCGTCGAGCGTAATGCGGCCACCGTCGATCTCGTAAAAGCGCATGAGCAAGTTGATGAGCGTCGTCTTGCCTGCGCCCGTGGTTCCCACCACGGCAATCTTCTGGCCCGGTTCGGCGGTAAACGACACGTCGCGCATAAGCGGCTTGTCGGGCGAATAACCAAAGCGCACGTGCTCAAAGGAGACGCGACCCTCAACGCGACCCGGCAGCTTGGCGGCCTCGTCCGGCAGCGGATCGGCCTTCATCTCGGGCTCATCGAGCAGGTCGAACACGCGCTCCGCACTCGCCAGCGCGCTCTGCAGCGAGTTAAAGGTAAACGACAGCTGCGTCATGGGTTCGGACGCCTCGTAAATAAACTGGAAGAACGCCTGGAACACGCCGACGGTCATGTGACCGGCAACCAGCATGCTGCAGCCCACAAGCGCAATAACGATCTGCGCCAAACGGCCGATAAAGCGCACCGCGGGGCCGACGGCGTTAATCATAAAGTCGGCCTTGGCACTCACGCGTGCCAGCTCGCCCGAGGCCTGGTGCACCTCGGCAGAACTTTGGCGCTCGCGGTTAAACGCGCGAATCACCAGACGGCCCGAGTAGCCTTCCTCGACCGCACTCGTAATCTTGGACACCCACTCTTGGCGCTCACCGGTTACGTCATGCGTGCGGCGCGAGACCACCTTGGTCACCAGCAGCGACAACGCCGTAAAGAACAAAAAGACCAGCGTAAGTGGCACGCTAAACACGAACATCACGCTCACAGCACCAACAACCGTGCCGATCGACACGAGCAGCTGCAGCAATCCGCGCTGCATGCTCTCGGACATCTTGTCCAGGTCGTTGGTCGCGCGGCTGACGACCTCGCCGGGACGATGCGCGTCAAAATAGGCAAGCGGCAGACGGTTGAGCTTTTGTGCGATGCGGTTGCGTAGACGCAGGTTGAGGCGTTCGGCCACGCTCGACATCAAAAAGCTCTGGAGCGCGTAGAACGAGGCGGCGGCCGTCCAAATCATAAAGTAGATGAAGATGGTCCTGCCGCAGTTCTCCCAGGTGATGCTGAAGGTGGCGTTGTTGGCAAACGCCACCTGAATGTGGCCCCACAGCTCATCGATCACACGGGCGCTATATGCCGGCGCAGCGGTGTTAAAGATGGCATAGAACACAATGCTCGCGAACACGATATAGAAGCGCCAATGGTCGCCGGCAGCCTCGCTCCACAGGCGGCGCACCGTCGCCCAGGTGTCGCGGGGTTTCTCGTCCTCGTCCTCGTCGTCCACATCGCGCATGCGCTCTGCCTCAGCGCGGGCGCGCTCGTCCTCGGCGCGCTCGTTTTCCTCGTAGAGCGCTTGGCGGCGAGCCTCGCGCTCGGCTGCAGCCTTGGCGGCGTCATCCAGCTCGGGTGCCACGGCAGCCGTTTCCTCGACCAGCCCCGCGGCAACGGCGTCATCAACGCCGCCCTGCTTCTTGAGCTCCTCGGTCATGCTACTCACCTCCCTTCATCTGCGATTCCGCGATGGCGCGGTACACCTCGCAGGTTTCCATAAGCTCGCTATGCGTGCCCAAGCCCACAATCTCGCCGTCCTTGAGCACGACAATCTGGTCGGCATGCAAAATCGTCGAGATGCGCTGCGCGATGATAAGCACCGCAGCGTCACACGTCTCGTCATGCAACGCATGGCGCAGGGCGGCATCGGTCTTAAAGTCCAGGGCCGAGAAACTGTCGTCGAAGATATATAGATCGGCATGCTTCATGAGCGCGCGAGCAATGGCTAGGCGCTGGCGCTGACCACCCGAGAAGTTCGTACCGCCTTGGGCAACCGGGGTATCGAGCCCCTGCGGTTGGTCGAGTACAAAGGTGCTCTGGGCAACCTCAAGCGCGTGAAGCATGTCGATCTCGGTCGCGTCCTCGTTGCCAAAGCGCAGATTACTTGCCACGGTGCCCGAGAACAGCCACGCCTTCTGCGGCACATAGGCGATGTGTCCACGGATCTCATCTTGCGAAAGCTCGCGCAGGTCGACGCCGTCCAGGCGAACGGCGCCCTTGGTGGCATCGTGGAAGCGCAGCAGAAGCTTTGCCACCGTCGATTTGCCCGAGCCTGTCGAGCCAACGATCGCAGTCGTCTGACCGCGACGGCAGGCAAAGCTCAGGTCGCACAGGGTGTCCTTGTCAGCATCGTCAAAGCGAAACGACATGTGGTCGAACACGGCCACCGCATCGGCTTCGTCCTCCGGGTCGGACGCGCCCGCATCCAGCGTGCGCTCGCCATCGACGATGCTCGGCTCAATCTCCAACACCTGCTGCGCACGGTTCAGGCACGCGGCAGCACGCGGAAGCGTCAGCACCACCATCTGGGCCATCATCACAAAGAACAGGATCAGAATTGCATACTCCAGCACCGCCGAGATACTCGCAATCTGCATGGCGTGGGCGCCTACGCGGTTGCCGCCCACCCACAGCACCGCCACCTCGGCGATGTTCATCAAAAAGAAGCTTGAGCTGTCGAGGCCCACAAACAGGTGGTTGACTTTGATGGCGTTGGCGGCGTAGTCGCTAAACACCTCGTCCAGGCGCCGCTCCTCGTGACGCTCCTTGTTAAACGCACGGATGACGCGCACGCCCACGATGTTTTCGCGCAGCACCACGTTCATGCGGTCGATAAAGCTCTGCAAGCGCATAAAGATCGGAGCCGCGTTGGCAACCGTAAAGACCGCCGCCACCAGCACAATCGCAACGACTACGCCCAGCAGCGTGCCCATGGCAGGATCGATAAACCAGGCGAAGATGATGCCCGCCACAGCCAAAAACGGCACGGGCAGCACCAGCTGAATCGTCTGCAGAATCGCCTGCTGAATCACGTTGATGTCGTTGAGCGAGCGTGTGATCATCGATCCGGTGCCAAAGCGCTCAAAATCGCTGGCCGCGAGCTCGAGCGATTTGTCGTACACGGCATTGCGGATATCGCAAGCCACGTTGGCGGCCAGGCGCGCCGAAAGATAGCAGCCCAGCACCGTGCCGCCGCTAGCCATGCTGGTCGCGATAAACATGTATAGGCCGTTGCGTAAAATGTAGTCGATATCGCCCGTGGTAATACCGGTGTTGACCATGTTCGCCAGCATCGTGGGAACCAACAGCGTACCGACGTTATCCACCAGCAGCACCAGCAGCGTCACTGCGACAAGCCCTCGATATGGCTTCATAAACCTCATTAACAGTCGCACGACTCCCCCTCACCTTGATTCTCGGCTTGGCTCTCGGCAGCGATATGCTGCTTAAAGGCATCGCACTCATCGCCGAGCGCATGGGAAAATTTTCCGATTAGGCGCATGATTTCGCGCTGCTCACACGGCTCAAGCGCGCCAAAGGCTCGCTGTTCGGCCTTGAGTGCCGGCAGCGCATAACGCTCGGCAAATCGCCTGCCCTCTTCGGACAGGCTCACGACCTTGTTCTTACGGCTGCCTTCGGCAAACTCCAACGTTGCGAAGCCCCGCGCCGTCAAGGTTTTAATTGCCGAGTTGATGGTCTGCTTGCTGTAGAACCATTCGCTTGTCAGACGGCTTACGGCAATACTGCCGCCCGCCGTGCTGGTGTCGACGAGCATCCAATAGGCGCAGTCCGAAAGGCCGCAGGCGCGCGAGAACTCCGAATAGATATGGTCGAGTCCATTGAGCAACCGATCGAAGTCGACCAGCGTAACCGCACTATTCATCTATCCCACCATTCAATTGTCCGATTTTTGACCAATTTTGTGTTTCTAGATTAGTCCGAGTTTTGACTATCGTCAACAGGCTCTCCGCAAATGCATACACTTTTATGACCTATCGGCAGAAAAAGACCGCCGGCGCGGGGGCGGCGCCAGCGGTCACGTGAAAATCGAGTTTTATTGCCTGTTAAGCGGCGACGGCTTCATAGACCGTAGCGCCCGAGAAGCTGTCATGCAGGCTCTTGCCGGCAATCCACGGCAGCTCGACGACCTCGCAGACCGTGTTGACCAGCTCGGAGCAGTCAGTAAAGTGGCCCTTGTCGTTGAGGGCCTCGCAATCCTGAACACGCCAATAGCCATCGGTGTGCGTGATGTAGTACTCGTGATCGTTGATCGACACGAAAGCGCGCGTCTTGGAACGCAGCAGCTTCAGAAATCCTTCGAAATCGGTCTCGACGACATCTCCAGCCTGGAACATGATGTTACCTCCTGGCCCGGCGCCACCACGGCGCATTGATAAACGTTGGTACTCCTTTAGTAAAACCTTTATCAGAGGTTATGCGTTCGTCATTTAGGCAAGTGGTAAAAAACCGCAGGGTAGACGGGATAAAACGTTTAACCATCCCATTTGTTTGTCACATTCTGAAGGTACTTTTATGCAAACCTACTTTCCCAATTGGAATCTATCCTTTTGGCCGGGCAATTGACCGTCTATCGTTTGAGCCCGACGGGTATGAACGGGGCATCTGCAACGCCACCGCAAGGAGACACCATGGAGACTATCGAAGCACTCATTCACCGCCGCAGCTGCCGCAACTACAGCGATCGTCCCGTCGAGGCCGAAAAGCTTGCACGTATTATCGAAGCCGGCCAATATGCACCGAGCGGCATGGGCCGCCAGCCGGTGACGTTTGTCGCCGTCACCGACCCCGCGACCGTCGAGCGTCTCTCGCAGCTCAACGCGCAAGTCATGGGCAGCAACAGCGACCCCTTCTATGGCGCCAAGACCGTTGTGGTGGTGCTGGTTGACCGCAGCGTGCCCACACATCTGGAAGACGGCTCGCTCGCCATGGGCAACCTGCTCAACGCCGCTTATGCGCTGGGTGTCGATTCGTGCTGGATTCACCGCGCGCATGAGGTCTTTGACTCGCCCGAGGGCCTGGAGCTGCTGGCCAGCTGGGGCCTGCCCGCCGACGGCAGTCTGCGCGGTGTCGGTAACTGCATTCTTGGCTACGCCGAGGACACGCTACCCGAGCCCAAACCCCGCCGCGACAACATCATCTACGTAAGGTAATTAGTTCCGCCGTTCTACCGAACGGCGGGCTCGTTGACGCTGCGCGGGCCGCATTCACGCCAATCTGACGTTCAATTTCGAGGGCGCGACCAGAAGGTCAGCGCCCTCTCATTTCACGTCACCTTGGCGCAAATGCGGCTCGCTCGCTTTTGGCGACTGACATCGAATGAGCCACTGTCTTGGGCAGCTAAAAAAGCCCCGTCCCAAATTTGCTGCTCCACTCGCAACTTATCTTGCCGATGGAGTTGTCGTCGTTTCGTTCGTCTGGGCCGTTTCGGCGCCATCGCCCTGTTCGTCCTCGTCCTTTTGCGCATCGGCGATGGTGGAGGCCGCCGCAACGATACCGCGCTGGGGCGCGACGCCTGTCTGGGTCTGTGCGCCCTCGACAACTTCTGTGCCTGCATGCGCGAGCTCGGGCGATTTAAACACTGCGTCCAAGTTGGCGCCACCGCCGGCGTAGCCGAGCGCGGCGAGTGCGATGACGATCACTGCAACGACGACCGCGATCGGAACATAACGGTGCCAACCAGCCGGATTGAGCCCACTGCGGCGAGCCGCCCCGCGGCTGATGTAACCGAGCGTTCCGTCGTGCTTGAGCTTTGAGCCCACCACGCGTTTGCGGCCCCACAGTGAGGACTCTGCCTGCATTGCCAAGCGGGCGCTTGCCGAAGGATAGCCATATTTAGTGCGCTTGAACGAGCCGTCAAACCCCGAGGCGTGTTTACCCCACGTCACCGATGTTGTGCGTCGGTTGACCGGCGCGGCACTCCGCCTTCTGCGGCTCGGTTTTGAAGTCTCAGCCATATGCCCTCGCACGCCGTAACCGAATCGAAACAATAACGCTTTGGACTGTAGCACACGCGTCGCGCGCGGTCACGGGCGCCTCGCTCAACGGTCATCGTCCTTCAGCAAGCGCCACAGCGTTGTACGGCTTATGCCCAGCACCTCCGCCGCACGGGTTCGGTTGCCGTGGAGATGGTCTACAACCAGATGCGCGATATCTCGCTCGGTATCGGCCAGCGGTCGCAGAATATACAGGTCACTTTCGAGCGCCGGGGCGCCAAAGGTTGCGGTCTTGATCACGTCCTCTTGGGCGAGCACTTCCTCCGCCACAGCGCGGTCCACCGTGCCCGTCCCCGCCAATATATACAGTCGTTCCGAGACCTCGCGGAGCTGCAGATAATTGCGCGGCCAGCGGTAAGCATCGAGCGTCTTCGTCGCCGCGGCAGACAGCGTGGGTGCTGCCGTCTCAAATGCATCAGCGAGATATTCCAAATAGCGCGCAACCTTCGTCGACGCGGCTCCCTGCTCGGCGACTGCCGGCGCCACGCTCACCGCACAGGCGAAGCGCTCGGTCACAAACGCGGCTTGATCACTTTCGCCGCCGCCCGGCATGTCATTCGCTGTCAGCACCACATGGCAGCGCGTCGCCAACGCGGTGTCGGTCATCGTGGAGACCAGCTCGCGGAGGCGCTGGGGGCCAACCGCATTCCAGCCCTCAATGCAAAGGGTCAGCCCCGTTTGGAACAACGGCGATTCGGCGCTTTTGAGCACATGGCGCCAACCGCGCTCGGTGAGTTCATCAAGCGCAAGGGAAACAAAGGGCTGATCGGCAAAAGGACCGTCCAGATAGAGGCGCTTGGCGATCTCGACCTGACCCGCTCCCAGCTCGCCCTCGAGCATAAGAGGCACACCGCGCGCGTAACTCTCTGCAACCGGCGCAGCCACCGAGGCCGCCCCCTCAACGATGCCGTACGCGCTCGATTCGTAGCGGGCCTCAACTTCATCGGCGTTGAGCCACTCGATGCCCGCATGCGCCGCGGCACCGCGCACCTCGCGGACCACGACAACCCAAAGCCCCCCGCCCTCTTTGTCGGTGGGGCGAACGGTCAGGCTCAGGCGCGTACCCTCACGCCCCATAACCAGACGCGCGCCGTCTCCTATACGGTCGAGACGCTCAGCAACAAAAGCCGCCACATCCCGCTCAAGCGCCGCGTCATTCATGGTCGAGATCGCGACGTCCCCACGCGCATCGATCGCCAATGCCGAGGCCCCGGCAGCAGCCAGGGCCTCGGTCAAGATGTTCAGCTTGGCATCGCTATCCATGATTCGCCCCTGTCCGCGGCGACGTGCAACCGCCGGCGGTCGCACGACCGAGTGTTTCAAAATTGAACGATATTGCTCACCAAACACTATAGGGCAGAAAGCGCCGTCCTGCGAGTATAGGTGTTGCCCCGCATCGCCATCCTGGCGGGGCGATAAGAGCTCTTCGGGACTTATAAACCTGCGGAC
>CABSYH010000062.1:0-8291 GCA_902481965.1 uncultured Collinsella sp. | reverse complement strand
ACGCCATCATCATCGGCTTTGGCGTCCGTCCCGACGGTAAGGCCCGCTCCGCCGCCGAGCGCGAGGGCGTCGAGATCCGTTGCTACGACGTCATCTACAAGTGCCTCGAGGAGCTCGACGCTGCCCGCATCGGCATGCTCAAGCCCACTGAGGTCGAGGTCTCCACGGGTACCGCGACCGTCCTGGACACCTTCAAGGTGCCCAAAGTCGGCATCGCCGCCGGTGTCCGCGTCGAGGAGGGAGAGATCGCCGCGACCGATTCCGTGCGCCTGGTGCGTGACGGCATCGTGGTCTTCAACGGCAAGATCGCCTCGATGCGCCACTACAAGGACGAGGCCAAGAGCCTCAAGAGCGGTTCCGAGGGCGGCATTGGCCTGGAGAACTTCCAGGACATCAAGCCCGGCGACCAGATCGAGGGTTACCGTATCGACCAGGTTGCCCGTACCGAGTAGGGGGTAGCGCTATGAAGCAAACGCAGGCAACCCGCCGTCTGGGCGAGCAGCTTCGCGAGAAGCTCGGTTATATCCTGCTCTTTGAGGTTTCCGATCCGCGTCTCGACCTAGTCACCCTGACCGCGGTCGAGGTCGCGGTGGACCGTTCGTTCGCGCGCGTGTACGTGTCGTGCGATGCGAACCGCTACGATGAGGTCATGGAGGCGCTTGCCAGCGCCAAGGGCCGTATTCGCAGTCTGCTGGCTCGCTCGCTCGATTGGCGCGTCACGCCCGAGCTCGATTTTCGCATCGATCGCTCGACCGATGAGGCCGAGCGCATCACGCGTGCGCTGGAAAACGTTCCGGCCACGCTTGCGATCGAAAAGGACGAGGACGGCTACCCCATAGCGGATGCCGCCCAGGAGGCAGCTTTAGATGACTAATTCCGCCGATCTCGCCTCGTGCGAGTCTGCAGATATTAAACGACGCATCCTCGAGCTTATCGAGGGTGCGTCCTCCATTGCGATTTCGGGCCACACCTCTCCCGACGGCGATGCCTTGGGCTCAGTTTTGGGCCTGGGCCTTTCGCTTATGAAGGTGTTCCCCGACAAGGACATCGCCCTGCTGCTGGCAGACGACGATCCCGTTCCGCGCATCTACCGTTTTATGGAGGGCGCCGATCTGCTTGTGCCGGCATCTGCCTACACCGGCAACCCGGACCTTTTCATTTCAGTAGACGTGCCGGTCGTCGAGCGCCTCAATAATTCCGCCGAGGTGTTGCGTCGATCGGCTCACGTGGCGTGCTTTGACCATCACCCGGCACGCGAGGAGTTTGCCGAGGTCAGCCTTAGGTGTGTCAATGCCGCTGCTTGCGCCATGATTATCGACCGCTTTTTGGCCGATTGCGGCATCACCGCAAGCGACAGCATCGCTACCTGCCTGCTGTGCGGCCTGGTCACCGACACCGGTCGTTTTCAGTATCAGAACGCCGACGCCGCAGCGTTTCATGCTGCTTCGCGTCTGGTGGCGCACGGTGCCGATCCGGCGCGCGTCGCGCTCGAGGTCTACCAGAGCATGCGTGTCGAGTTCCTGCACCTTAAGTCCATCGTCATGGGTCGCATCAAGACGGTTGCGCACGGGCGCGTCGCGTATAGCTATGCGTACGAGAGCGACCTTAAGGACTGCGGCGTCACCTCGGACGAGTGCGACGGCCTGGTCGATGTGGTGCGCGCGGTGATGGGCGTCGAGGTCTGCCTGTTCCTTAAGGGCATCGAGGGCGATACCAAGGTGCGCGGCAACCTGCGCTCCAAGGGCGATCTTGATGTTTCCGAGATTGCGGCCAACTTTGGCGGAGGTGGGCATCACGCTGCCGCCGGCTTTACCAACGCCGGAACGATTTCCGAGACGCTCACCGCGGCACTTCCCATGCTGGCCGAGCTGGTAGGGGAGGATCCCGCTTCGGTGACCGTCGAGCTCTAACTTTTTGGATGGTACATGGCTCGTCGTACACCTTCTCAACTTAATATGCTGCTCGCCGTCGATAAGCCGGTGGGCTGCACGTCCCACGACGTGGTTTCGCAATGCCGGCGCGCCCTCCATGAGAGGCGCGTCGGTCATGCCGGAACGCTCGACCCCATGGCATCGGGTGTCATGGTGGTGGGCGTCGGCCAGGCCACGCGTCTGTTGGGCATGCTCACGCTCGATACCAAAAGCTACGTCGCTGACATCTCGTTTGGCGTTGAGACCAATACCGATGATGCGGAGGGCGAGGCCGTCCGCACGGTGCCCGTTGCCGCCGACCTGCGTGATCCGTCCTATGCCCGCGAGCGCCTGTGCGCCATGTTGGGCCCTCAGATGCAGGTACCTCCGGCGTTTTCGGCCATTTCGGTCAACGGCGTGCGCGCCTATAAGGCTGCGCGCGAGGGCAATGCCGTTGAGTTGCCCCCGCGTCCGGTCGAGGTGTACTCCGCCGACCTGATTGCCGTGAACGGCGAGGGCGACGCTTGCGTTTGGACTGTGGCGTTTTCGGTGAGCAAGGGCACCTATATCCGTGCGCTCGCTCGCGACCTGGGTCGTGCCTGCGACAACGCGGCACATATTTCCGCATTGCGCCGTACGGCTTCCGGTGTTGTTTCCATCGGTGCCTGCCATGCGGTCGAGGAGCTTTCTGCCGAGTCCGCTGTCGGCTTTGCCTTAGATCCCATTGCGGCGCTTGGCGCCACGCGCGTCGACTTGCCGGGTAATCTTGCCGACGATCTGCTGTGCGGACGTCGTATTCCTATTGAGCGCGCGCTTGCGGGCTTCGATGCCTCGAAGGCGCCGTTTGCGCTGGTGCTCGATGGCGGGCTCAAGGCGCTTGCCCGTATCGAGGGCGGTCGCTTTGTTATGGAGCATGTCTTTCCGCAGGCGATCGGCGGTGTTCGATGATGCTGGCCTCCCACGAGCTCGCGCGTATTTTTTTCGCGGGCGAGTCGGATGAGGCCCGCATCGTCGCCGCCGATGCATTTGATGATTGCGCTTGCCTGGGCGCCGCGTCTATCGCCATCGGCGTGTTCGATGGCGTGCATCGGGGGCATCGCGAACTGATCGACGCGGTCGTTCGCGATGCGCGCGCCCGTGGCTGCAAGGCGGTCGTGGTCACTTTCGATCCCGACCCGGACGTCGTGGTGAGTCCCTCGCCCGCTCAAAAACTGATGACGACGGCCGACCGTCTGCATGCCCTGGCTCTCACCGGAGTCGATGCGGTCGTGGCCGTTCCCTTTACGCCTGCGGTGGCGGCACTCGACCATGTGGGCTTTCTTAAGCTGCTTTCGCGCGTCGTCGATATCCGCTCGATCCGTGTGGGTAGCGACTTTAGGTTAGGCCGCGGCGGTGCCTCGGGTGTTGCCGAGATGCAGGCTTGGGGAGCCGAGCGCGGCGTTGACGTCTATGGCCACGAGCTGCTGTGCGTCGATGGACAGACGATCTGCGCCACCCGTATTCGCCATGAGCTGCGCCAGGGTCATGTTGAGCTTGCCGCCGAGCTGCTCGGCCGCCCGTATATGCTGCGTGGTATTGTTGCCGGTGGTCGTCACCAGGGCTCCGACATGGGTTTTCCCACGGCAAACATCCAGGTGCCCGAGGGCATCCAGGTTCCTGCCGATGGCGTCTACGAGGGCCTGGTGCTGGTCGACGATACCGTGTGGCCTGCCGCCGTCAACGTGGGCCTGCCGCCGACGTATGCCGACGATGCCGCCTCGGCGCATCTCGAGGCCAACTTGATCGGGTATGCGGGTGACCTGTACGGCGTCTCGGTGTCGCTGGCGTTTACACGCTGGCTGCGCCCGTCGCGTGTGTTCGATTCGCTGGACGAGCTTATCGCGACCGTCGAAGGTAATATTGACGATATCCGTCATCATTTGGGTGAGCAGGGGGTGAGCATCCGTGATTAGCGATGAGGAAAAAGACCAGGTACGCGCTGCGTCCGATTTGGTTGCCATCGTGCAGGAAACGGTTGAGCTCAAGCCCCGCGGCCATGAGTTTTGGGGTTGCTGCCCCTTCCATGGCGAAAAGACCCCGTCGTTCCACATTATTCCCGCCACGCAGGTGTGGCACTGCTTTGGCTGTGGCGAGGGCGGCGACGTCTTCACCTACATCATGAAGCGCGAGAATCTGAGCTTCCCCGAGTCGATTCGCTACCTGGCCGACCGTGCCGGTATTGAGCTGCACGATACCGGTGCTTATCGCGAGCGCGGCACCAAGCGCGCCCGCATCTATGACCTGTGCGCCGAGACCGCCCAGTTCTACCACACCATGCTCATGCGCGGTAAGGACAGCCGTCCGCGCGAGTATTTCGCCAGCCGCGGTATGGGCGGCGACGTCTGCCGCCGCTACTGCCTGGGCTTTGCGCCGGGTCGCAACGCGCTGGTGTCGCATCTGTCGCAGGCGGGATTTACCCCGCAGGAGATGATCGACGCCAACGTGGCCGTGAGCCGTGGACGCGGGCAGCTTGCCGATCGTTTTTACGACCGCGTGATGTTTCCCATTTTTGATGAGCAGGGTCATAACATCGCTTTTGGCGGGCGCATTATGGGCGACGGACAGCCTAAGTACCTCAACACCGCCGAGACGAGCGTGTTCCATAAAAAGCGAAACCTCTACGGCTTTAACTGGGCCAAGGAGTTTATCGTCGCGCAGGATACCGCCATCGTGGTGGAGGGATATACCGACTGTATCGCCTGCTGGGAGGCGGGGATTAAAAACGTTGTCGCCACGCTGGGCACGGCGCTGACGGAACATCACGTAAAGACGCTCACCCGTTTTGCCAAGCGCATTGTATATATGTTCGATGGCGACGCCGCCGGTCAAAAGGCCGCTCGCCGCGCGATTCAGTTTATCGAGCAGGATTCGATGGACCTGCGCTGCGTGGTGCTTCCCGACGGCAACGACCCCATGGAGTTCATCACCGCGCATGGTGGCGAGGCACTGCAGGCGCGCATCGATGCCGCCGAGCCCCTCATGGACTTTGTGTACCGCTCACTGCAGGAGTCGAGCGACATTACCACGCCGGGCGGTCGTGCCAAAGCGCTCGAGGACGCACTGACACTCATCTATCCGCTGCGCGATAGCTACATGATCGATACGTACTTTATCCAGATTGCCGACCTTTTGGGTTTGGATCTGGAGACGGTGCGTTCGAGCTCAGGCCGTGTGTTTCGCGATGTTGCCAAGCGTGAGGACGCCGAGCGTCGTCGCGAGCAGAACTACGAGCGCCAGCGGGCGCAGACCGAGCGCGCAGGCAGCGCAGGCGGTCGGGCGTCTGGTTCGCAGGGGGCGTCTCGCGGTGCCTGGGCGTCGGGTGCGACGCCGCCGGTGTCCACACCGGTCGAGGAAGAGCCGTACGACTATGTGCCGCTCGAGGCCTATGGGGCCGCGCCGGCCGAGGTCGTCGACGATATGCCGCCTATCGATGTGCCGGCTGGTATGGATGGCGCGGCGCCGGCCGCCGATGCTTCTGGCGCGTCCGCGCCGACGATGCCAATCGTGCTGACCGACCTGGAACGAAAGTCTTTGGCGGGGGAGCGCGAGCTGCTGACGATGCTCACGAGCTATCCCGACCTGTTCCGCACGTATGCCGACCGCATCTGCTCGATCGAGTGGGTGGATCCGCGCCACGAGTCCATCGCGTGGGCCGTGCTCGCGACGCCGCCGGGCACCGACCCCACGGCGTGCATGGATGCGGCGCGCGCGGTGTGTCCCGAGGCAGCGTCGCTTGTCAGCGCCGGGCGCATTTCGTCGACGAGCAAGCACCCCACCGAGACGAACATCTTGTTTATGCTTGATACCCTTGAGCTCTACACCATCAAGCGCCGCATGCGCGCCGCACAGGCCAAGCTTCGCCAGGACCGGTCGCTCGACGATGAGGCGCGCCGTGTGCTGACGATGCAGGCGATGCAAGATTCTCAGCGCCAGCGCGAGCTCCAAAAGTCGATTGGTGGCGTGGCCGATCCGTTCCGTTTGATCGGTTTGGAGACTGCGGGCGCCGACCAGGCCTAGATGTTGTGGTCAACCAGCGTATTTGCGCCTATATCCAGTCTGAATTTTGGGTATAGACGTCAATGTGTGTGCTAAAGTAATGAGTCCTGTGGACTATGAAGGGAGAATCTGTGCCAAAAAAGAGTGAGAGCACGGGTACTGGGCTGGAATCCTACGTTGCAAAGCTCATGGGCAACGGCTCAAACAGGACTTCGGTAACCGAGGACGAGATTCAGGTCGCCCTGAAGGATATCGATGTGTCTGACGAGCAGCTCAACGCGGTGTATTCCGCGCTGCGCAACAGCGGCATCCAGATTATCTCCGCGAGCGGAAACGACGACGCCCCCATGGACGTCGACGATGACGATAACGATAGCGATACCGACGATTTCGATGACGACGAGCACGATTCCGGCTCGCTCGACGATCACGAGCTTAAGATGGCCCGTCAGGCCGACGCCGAGATGGGTTCTTCCAAGAGCAAGAAGAAGCGCACCGTGCGCACGTCCCGTTCGCGTTCGCGCGTGCGTGGCATCGATGCCTCCACAGTGATGCTGACCGGAGACCCGGTTCGTATGTACCTTAAGGAGATCGGTAAGGTCGACCTGCTGACCGCTTCCGAAGAGGTCGATCTGGCCATGAAGATCGAGGCTGGCCTTGACGCCACCGAGAAGCTCGAGGCTGCCGAGGCGGGCGAGATCGAGCTTACCCGCGCCGAGATGCGTCGCCTGACCCGTATCGAGAACGTCGGTCTCGAGGCCAAGCAGGCGCTCATCAGCGCCAACCTGCGCCTGGTCGTCTCCATCGCCAAGCGCTATGTCGGTCGCGGTATGCTGTTCCTGGACCTGATTCAGGAGGGCAACCTCGGTCTGATTCGCGCCGTCGAGAAGTTCGACTACCAGAAGGGCTTTAAGTTCTCCACGTACGCCACGTGGTGGATCCGTCAGGCCATCACGCGTGCCATCGCCGATCAGGCCCGTACCATCCGTATTCCCGTGCACATGGTCGAGACCATCAACAAGCTCGTCCGCGTGCAGCGCCAGCTCCTCCAGGACCTGGGCCGCGACCCGACCCCCGAGGAGATCGGTGCCGAGATGGACATGAGTGCCGATCGCGTCCGCGAGATCCAGAAGATTTCGCAGGAGCCCGTGTCGCTCGAGACCCCTATCGGCGAGGAAGAGGATTCCCAGCTGGGCGACTTTATCGAGGACTCCCAGGCTATCGTTCCGCCCGATGCCGCCAGCTTCTCCATGCTGCAGGAGCAGCTCACCCAGGTGCTCGATTCGCTTGCCGATCGTGAGCGCAAGGTTATCGAGCTGCGCTTTGGCCTTGTCGACGGACATCCCCGTACGCTCGAGGAAGTCGGCCGCGAGTTTGGCGTCACGCGCGAGCGTATCCGCCAGATCGAGTCCAAGACCCTGGCCAAGCTCCGCCACCCCAGCCGCAGTAGCAAGCTGAAGGACTATATTGAGTCTTAACCTCGCAAGCAAGAAGCGCCCTCAAGCATATCCGTTTGGGGGCGCTTTCATGCAGTCATAGGGGACGTCCGCAATGACTAGTCGGAAAAATTCTCAAAAAAGTTCTTGCCCTAAGCTGATTCGTCCGTATAATAAACTTCGTTGCTTGAGAGCACACACCTATTCCTCGGTAGCTCAATGGTAGAGCACGCGGCTGTTAACCGCGCTGTTGTAGGTTCGAGTCCTACCCGGGGAGCCAGGTTGTAAAACCCGTCGCTTATGCGGCGGGTTTTTTGATGCCGCGATCGCCTGTGGCGAACGTTACCGTATCAACATTTCGTGTCGAGGATGTAATCGCGAACCCCGCCACCTCAACATGGCGCACTCGTTGTAAACTATTGGAATGATTGCTCCCACGAGATGGTGCCGTGAGCACCAGATAAGGAGATTCTTGTGTCTGAGACCATTAACGGCAGCCTGAGCGTCTCGAACGACGTTATTGCCGATATTGCCGGTTATGCCGCGATGACGTGCTATGGCGTCGTCGGTATGGCCGAACAGCTCCAGGGCGCCGAGAGCGTGCGCCTGCTTGCCGGTCAGCGCCTCCGCAAGGGCGTGCTTGTCTCCGCCGACGAGAACGGCCTTACGGTCGATCTTCACGTCGTGCTCGAGAACGGCGTCAACATGAAGTCCGTCTGCCACAATCTTTCGAGCTCTGTTGCCTTCACCCTGCAGGAGATCGCCCAGATCGATCCCGCCAGCCTTAAGATCGGCATCCACATCGACGCGCTCAAGAGCCGTCTGAACTAGCATCCGAAAACGGAGATTCAAATACCCATGCTGTCTCTTATACACATCTCCGAGCCCACGAGACGTAGAGGAATCTCGT
>CABSYH010000061.1:0-8295 GCA_902481965.1 uncultured Collinsella sp. | reverse complement strand
GAGATTCCTCTACGTCTCGTGGGCTCGGAGATGTGTATAAGAGACAGGCCCATGACCTTCTGGTCCTGCTCGGTGACGCCCACGGAGGCGTCGACGACGAGCAGCGCCACGTCGGCGCGGTCGATGGCGCGCAGGCCGCGGACCATGGAGTAGTACTCGATGTTCTCGTACACGGTGCTCTTCTTACGAATGCCCGCGGTGTCGACCATGCGGTAGTGCTTGCCGTTGCGCTCCACGACGGTGTCGATGGCGTCGCGCGTGGTGCCGGCAATGTTGGACACGATGGAACGGTCGGCGCCCAGGATGCGGTTGAACAGCGAGGACTTACCGGCGTTGGGGCGGCCGATGATGGCGACGTTCAGCGCGTCGGGGAACTCATCGGCGACCTCGTCCTCTTCCTCCGGAAGCAGGGCCACGATATCGTCGAGCAGGTCGCCCGTGCCATGACCATGCAGGGCCGAGAGCGGCGTGGGCTCACCGATGCCGAGCGAATAGAACTCCCAGATGCTGTCGTTCTCGCGATCGGGGTTGTCGAGCTTGTTCACCAGCAGAAAGACCGGCTTGTCGCAGCGCTTGAGCATGCGAGCGACCGACTCGTCCTCCTCGGTGACGCCGGTGCGGCCGTCGACCACAAACAGGATGACGGCGGCTTCCTCGGCGGCGGCGAGGGCTTGGTCGCGGATAGATGTGGCAAACACGTCATCGCTCTTGAGCGGCTCGATACCGCCCGTGTCGACGATGGTGAACTCGCGGCCGTTCCAATCGGCCGTGTGGTACGAGCGGTCGCGCGTGACGCCGCGGGACTCGTGGACGATGGCGTCCGAGGTCTGGGCCAGGCGGTTAACGAGCGTGGACTTGCCCACGTTGGGGCGTCCGACGACGGCGACGATAGGTTTCATCTGCTCTCCTTTAATGGGTAGGGTCAGTGGAAGTGTTAGAGTCTGCGGGCACAATGCCAAGGATGCGCTCCAGGGTATCGAGCAGCTCATGCGGCATGGTCGACACCACATGAACCTCGGCGCCGCGACTGGTAAGGCTTGCGAGTAAATCGTCACGATGATACTCGTCAAGCGTCATGCCGTCAGCGTTGAACATGAGCTTAGGCACAAAGAGCATAACCCCCGACAGGTCTTGGGGTAGCTGCTCAAGAATGTCACACGCGACGATGAGGCCGGTTACGTCCACGTTGCCGCCAAAGTAGCGGTTCTTGATGGCCGTGACAGTGCCGGCGAGTCCCTGGGGCGACTCCACAAAGCGGGCCACCGTGTCGCGTGCGCTGGCGCCCGAGAGGCACAGGAGGCGCTGACTACGGGCGGCGATGGCCTCGCGGACGCGGGCTAGGCGCTCGGCGTCGGCGGTAAGCACGTCGTCGGTTTCGTCCAGGTACGAGCGGATCATGCCGATGCCGTCGTAGTACTGCGGGTAACCGTCGTAAAAGTCCGCCTCGGGCGGATCGATGCCGGCGTCCAGGTAGAACTCGTCGCTCATCTGGAAGGTGTGGCGGCCAAAACGCTCGAAGGCACGGTCCTGGTAGGGACGGATCATGGTAATGGTCTCGCGCGCCAGTTCGGGCTTGTCGCTGTATGACCAGCTAAAGCGGTTCTGATGCTTGGTAAAACCGAGCGGCACAATGCCCAGGCTTGTGATTTGCTCGTGCTCCTCGCAAAAGCGCAGGGTCTTTTCCAGCTCCTCGCCGTCGTTCATGCCGGGGCACAACACGATTTGCGCGTGAATCTCGATGCCGGCGGCCATGATGGCCTCGAGTACGTCCATGCCGCGCTGGGCGTTGCGGCCCATCATACGACGGCGGACGTCGGGGCTCACGGCATGGACCGACACGTTCATAGGGCTCATGTTGCGTTGGATGACGTTTTGCACGTCCTCGTCGGTGAGGTTCGTGAGCGTGACGAAGTTGCCCTGCAAAAAGCTCAGGCGGTAGTCGTCGTCGCGAATATAGAGCGTGGAGCGGCCGCCCTTGGGCAACATGGTCATAAAGCAGAACACGCAGGCGTTCACACAGGTACGCATGCCGTCGAAGATGGGGCCATCGAACTCCAAACCCCAGTCCTCGCCCGGGAAGCGGTCGAGCTCGACGGGGGTGACGGTGCCGTCGCGCGGGTCGAATACCTCCAAATCAACGGTGTCGTCGTCGGCCTCCCAAAGCCATACGATCATGTCGGTGAGCGCCTCACCGTTGACCGTGAGCACGCGCATGCCCGGCTCGATACCCACATCCCATGCGGGCGATTCGGGACGCACATTCTTAACGAGCGCGCCCTCACCCGGCTCGGGGTCGCGGCTGCGCCCGTAATCGGCCACCTCGGCGGCGTATGCGGGTACGGTCTGGTCCATGGTTAGCGGCAAAGCTCCTTGATGCGCGCGACGGCGCGTTCGATGTGTTCTTGTGGGGTGGAGGCTCCAGCGGTGATGCCGATGTGGCGCGCCTCGGCAAACCAAGCGGCCTGGAGCTCGGAAGCTTCCTCGATGTGATACGTGCGCTCGCAGGCGTCTGCGCAAATTTGCGCCAGGCGGCGGGTGTTGCCCGAGTTCTTGCCACCCACGACGACCATGCAGTCGCAGCGGTTGGCAAGTGTGGCTGCTGCCTGTTGACGCTCACTCGTGGCGGCGCAGATGGTGTTGATCACACGCAACTCCTGCACGCGCGGTGTGATAGCGGCCACGACTTCGGCGAGGTTCTGCGCGGTCTGAGTGGTCTGCACAACGAGGCCCACCTTGCCCTTGAGCGACAGGGCATCGGCGTCGGCGGCACAGCTCACGACCTGCGCATCATTGCCGGCGTGGCCCAGAATGCCCTCGACCTCGGGGTGGCCTGGCTCGCCCACGACGATCACGCGGTAGCCCTCGCGCACCAGGCGCTCGGCTGCCACATGGACCTTCTTCACGTAGGGGCAGGTGGCGTCGACCACGGTAAGGTCGCGCTTGCGGGCAGCATCGATTACCTGCGGCACCACGCCGTGGGCGCGGATGATCACGGTGCCGGTTGCGGCGTCGTCCAAGGTGTCGGCCAGACCGACGCCTGCCTCAGCAAGCTCGCGCACCACGATGGGGTTATGGATGAGCGGCCCCAAGGTGTGAACTTGAGTGCACTCCTCTGCCTGCGGCGCAGCGGCCAGCGCCATATCGAGCGCACGCTGTACGCCGTAGCAAGTGCCGGCGTGGGCGGCGATCTCGATGGTAGGCGCGGTTGCCTGGCCGGACACAGTCGCGGTGGTGTTCGTCACGTTCTCGCTCATGGCTAGAACCTGCCCGGATGCTCGGCGCACAGCTCGTCTCGCATGGCGTAGACGCGGTTCATGGCCTCGGACTCAAACCATTCCAGGCGCTCCGTGCGCTTAAGCCCAGCCGGTGCGTCGGAAAGCGAGACGGCCTTGCCGGCGCGGATCCAGCACTTCTTGGGACGCATGATCTTTTTGCCCGAGGGCGTGATGTCGGACCAGCCGCAGATGGCGAGCGGGTTAACGGGCGCCTTGCCCATCTGAGCGATGAGCGCAAAACCGCCGTGGACCTCGGGCTTGATCTCGCGCGAGCGGATGCGCGTGCCCTCGGGGAAGATCAGAACGTCCTCGCCGCGCTGCAGCGCATGCTGGGCGGCGCGCAGGCACTTCATATCGGCAGTACCACGCTCCACGGGGATGCCGCCTACGCGGCTAAAGGCCCAGCGCACAATCTTGCTCTTGGCGAACTCGGACTTAAAGATGGGACGAATGCGGCGGCCCCCAAAGAACAGCGCCGTCTCCACGGCCAAGAGCTCGGCCATCGAGGTGTGGTTGCAGATGACCACGCTGCCGCGGCCTTCCTGGCGCTCAAACAGCAGATCGGCGTCCTCGACCTTCCAACGCCACATGAGCTTGGAGAAGACCCACAGAATAGCCATGACTACGACGACGGTGCCGCGGATGAGCACGGGGAACTCTGCATAAGGAGCGTTGTAATAATCCTCGGGCGTCTGCTTAAACAGGCGCATGGGCTACCTCCTTTGGTTGATGAGGTCCTCGATTATCGAGACGACCTCATCGATGGTGTGGGCGGTGGAGTCGACGTGCACGGCGTCCTCGGCGGGTACGAGCGGTGCGACCTCGCGGCTGCTGTCGAGCTTGTCGCGCTGCTTGAGGGCGCCGAGGGTCTCGTCGACCTCGGCCTCGAGCTGCTCTTCGGTGAGCGGCTGGGCGTCGTTTTGGTGGCGCTGCAGCACGCGGCGGCGGGCGCGCTCGCGTGGGTCGGCGGTCAGGAAGACCTTGACCTGTGCGTTAGGGAACACGACGGTACCGATGTCGCGACCCTCGGCCACGATATCGCGGTCCTCGGCGGCGCGGCGCTGGTGGATGAGCATGGCGGCGCGCACGCCCGGGTAGGCCGAGACCTTGGACACGTTGGCGTCGACCTGCGGGGTACGAATGGCGGCCGAAGCGTCCTGGCCGTCGATGGTCAGGCGGGTGTCTTCGCCAGTGCCGTTGGTAAAGCGGATCTCGATCTGCTCGGCGAGGGCGTCGATGGCCGTCTCGTCGTCCAGATCGATGCCGCGGTCGAGCGCGGCGAAGGTGACGGCGCGATACATGGCGCCCGTGTCGAGCTTGTTAAAGCCCAGCTGGCGGGCGATCTCCTTGGCGATGGTGGACTTGCCGGAACCGGCGGGGCCGTCGATGGCGACGATCATGCAATGCTTCCTTTCGATGGTTGACGTGCTGGTATGGTTCGCAGGCGTTGGGGCGCGGCGGGTTGCCTAACCCGTGTAGCGCTCGCGGTAGGTGTTGCGCTTGGGTGCGGAGCCGTGGCTGCCGTGGTGGCGCGTGCGGCTGGCGGGCGTGTCTTGGAGCTTGCCGCCGTTGCGCTTGACGCTCGCTTGCTTGGGCGGGATGCCGCCGCTTTTGAGGATCTGCACCTCGCGGTCGGTGAGCTCGCGCCATGAGCCCTTGGCCACGTCCTTGAGCTCCAGACCGGCAAAGTTACAGCGATGCAGGCGGATCACCGGGTGGTGGATCTTGCTCAGCATGCGCTTGACCTGATTTTTGCGGCCCTCGCGGATGATGACCTCCACGGCGGTGGTACCGGGCTTGATACCTTGCGGAGCCACGGCCTCGGCCTCGCGCGCGTTAATGACACGGCAGATTGCCGGCTGGCACAGGCCGTCGTCGAGCTCGATGCCACGGCGGAGTGGGTCTAGATCGCTGTCGGTCAGTTGCCCGTCCACGAGTGCCTGGTAGGTCTTGTAGACGTGCTTGCTGGGATGCAGCAGGTCCTGCGAAAGGTCGCCATCGGTGGTAAAGAGCAAAAGACCCGTGGTGTCGCGGTCCAGGCGGCCCACCGGGAAGAGCCCCGGAAAGCGGTTGCGCGGTACCAGGTCGGCCACGCAGGGGCGCTCCTGCGGGTCGCTCATGGTGGTGAGGTAGCCGGTCGGTTTGTAGAGCATCAAGTACACGGCGCCCTGGTTGAGCTTGACGGGCATGCCGTCGACCTCGATGTGATCGTGGTCGACGTCGACCTTGGTGCCCAGCTCGGTCGCGACCTGGCCGTTGACGGTCACGCGGCCGGCGGTCATCAGGTCCTCCGAGCCGCGGCGGCTCGCCACGCCCGCACGCGCCAAAAAGCGCTGCAGGCGCATGGTGTGCGGGTAAACGGGCTGGGCGTCGGTTGCAGGTACTGCGTTGCCCACGGCGTGCGCCTCCCCTACTTCGTTAGTCCTCGTCATGCATATCCTCCGAGGTCTCGTCGACGACCAGGGTCTCCAAGTCCTCGACTGCCTCAACATCTTCAACATCGGTATCGAGCAGTTCACGCTCTTCGTCCAGGTCCTCGGCCTGCTCCTCGAGCGTGGACTGAATGCTACGGCCGCTCAGGCGCTCACGGATAAACTGGCGCGACTGCTCGTCGGGGGCAAACTGCTCCAGGTCGGGCAGGTCGCGGGTGGAGCGCAGACCGAACTTTTCCAAGAAGGCGTTGGTCGTGCCGTAGATGATGGCTTGACCGCGCTGGGGGTCGCGGCCGAGCTCACGCACCAGGCCCTTGTCGACGAGCGACGCGATGACGCCGTCGGAATTGACGCCGCGGATGCCCTTGACCACCTCGCGCGTCACGGGCTGGTGGTATGCGATGACGGCCAGGGTTTCGAGCGCCGCCTGCGACAGCTTTTGCGTGTCCCAGCTCAACACATAGGCCTCGACCACGTCGTGATAGGCGGGATGCGTAAACAGGCGCCAGCCGCCGGCGACCTCGCGCAGCTGAACGCCGCGGTTGGCTTCCTCGTACTCAACCTTGAGCTCGGCGAGCAGCGATGCGCACTCGCCGGGGGCGATATCCAGTGCGCCGGCCAGCGCGGGCGCACTCACCGGGTCGCTCGACACCAGCAGCAGCGCCTCGAGGGCGCCTTTGAGGCTGTTTGCCTCCAGCGTGGAAAGGGTTGACATGGTTGCGGCTCCTATTCGGTGAGTTCGGGGCCCTCGCCGGGTACGTATGCCTCGGCTCCCTCGACTCGGTTGATGCAGATGGTTCCGAAGATCTTGTCCTGGCTCAGCGTAAGCGAGCCGCGCTTGGCGAGCTCCAGCATGGCCAGGAAGGTGACGACGAGCTGCTCGGTGGTGGCGTCGCCGTCCAGCAGCTCGCGGAAGGTGCAGGTTTGGTGCGCCATGGTAAAGCGGTCGACCGAGGCCACCGTCAGGTCGAGCGGCACGCGATGCGGTGCCACGTGCTCGGCCTCCAGCAGGAAGGTCTGGCGCTTGCCGTCCAGGTCGGCGCAGATGACGGCGAGGCCGCGCAGGGTGATGCCGGCCAGGTAGTCGGGCATGAGGCCCAAGAACTCGGGGTCGGGGCCGGCCACACGCGGGTGCATGCGGCTTTCGGCCTGCATGCGGGCACCGAGGGCCGCAGCCGCGCCTTTAAACTGTTTGTAGGCAATCAGGCGTTGGATCAGGACCTCGCGCAAGGCGTCGCCGTCGAGCGTGCTGAGCTCCTCGAGGTCTTCGTCGAACTCGTCATCGTCGACATCGGCTTTGCGCGGGGCCTCCTGCGGCACCAGAGAGGCAGCCTTGATGTCCAAAAGGGTTGCCGCGACCAACAAAAAGTCGCTCGCCACGTCAAGGTCCAGCGCCTCGATGCGCTCGGCCTCGGCAAGGTACTGCTCGGCCACCTCGCTGATCGAGATGGCGCCGATATCTACTTTTTGGCGGGTTACCAGCTGCAGCAGCAGGTCGAACGGTCCGCTGTAGACCTGCGTCGACACGCGATACGACATCTTCGACCTCCTTTGACGGCGCCTTCGCGGCGCGGTTTGGGTGCATGTTCTGACCGTTTTGCACGGTCGACCTGTAAGTTTACCTTAGATGCCGGCGATTGCGAAGTTGAGCAGCTGCTCAGCAAGCGGATACACGGTAACGTCGAAATAGCGGCCGATTACATCGATGCCGGTCCACATGGGCAGCAGGTACAGCACTAGGATGAGGATGGGCATAGCGTATTGCTGCAGACGATAATAGTTGTTGAGAGCCTTGCCTTTAAGGAACGGCACAATGATCGACGAGCCGTCGAGCGGTGGGATCGGGATGAGGTTGAAGAACGCAAGCGACAGGTTGACCACGATAAACGTGGCGCCGAAGTTCATGATCTGTGACGCCAGGGCAAATGACATGCTGGTGTAGAGGCTGCCATAGGTCAGGCGCATGAGGGCGGCCGCAAGGCATGCCAGCGCGATGTTCGATGCGGGGCCGGCTGCGCTCACCAGGACCTCGTCGCGCTTGGGGTGCTTGAGATTGTTGAGGTAGACGGGCACGGGCTTGGCGAAGGCGAACACCGGGCCGCCGGCGGCAAGCATGAGCAGCGGCAGGATGATGGTGCCAAACGGGTCGATATGGTTGAGCGGGTTGAGTGAGACGCGTCCGCGCGAACGGGCCGTCTTATCGCCGAGTGCCCAGGCCGCGGCGGCGTGCGCACTCTCGTGGATCACGATACCCACGATGACGGCGACGGCGCTGGCGAGAAGGCTCATGATGTAGCTGCTGGACATGGCGCTCCCCTAGCGGACGCGACGCGAGGCGCGCGTGAGCAGGTAGTCGGCCACAAACAGGATGACGGCCACGATGGCGTAATCCAGGCGGAACACGCCGCCAAAGGGCGAGGTGATGACGCCGTAGCCGGCGATGGCGCTCGGCAGCGCGCGCGAAAGCTCAACGACAAAACCCACGATCTGCAGCTTGGCGGTGAGGCCGCTAAAGCACAGCAGCACGGTCATCGCGCTCATAAAGATCTGTCTCTTATACACATCTCCGAGCCCACGAGACGTAGAGG
>CABSYH010000060.1:0-8324 GCA_902481965.1 uncultured Collinsella sp. | reverse complement strand
GTGGGCTCGGAGATGTGTATAAGAGACAGGATAGTCGTCGGCACCGGCATCGAGCGCGCGGATTTTGTCCGCATCTTCGCTGCGCGCCGAGACCACGATGATCGGCATGCCCGACCATGCGCGCACCGACTCCACCACCTTGACGCCGTCCATATCGGGCAGGCCCAGATCGAGCAGCACGATGCTCGGTGCCTGCGATGAGGCGGCGGCGATGGCGGCATGGGCGGTCTCCACAGCCATATGGCGCAAGCCGTGCGCCTCGAGCGCGGCAACGATAAGATTGCGAACGGCGGGGTCGTCCTCAACGACCAAGATGAGCGGTTTTACGGCAGAGTTCGGCACAGCGCTACTCCTTATCAAACGAAACGTCGGCGGCGGGAAGTTCAATCGTAAAGACCGAACCGTGCGGGTCCGCCGCGGCAACCTCTATGCTACCGCCATGTGCCAACGCAATGGAACGGCAGAGCGAAAGACCCAGGCCAACGCTGCGGTGGCTGTCGGCCAGACCATGGTTGGCGGTATAGAACGACTCGAAGATCCGCTCGCGATCCTCGGGTGCGATGCCCGGACCATCATCGGCCACCGAGCACACCACGCGTCCATCGTCGACGCTAATCGAAATCATGATATGCGAGCCCGCGGGCGTATAGGTGATGGCGTTGTTCACCAGATTGACCACCAGCTGCACCATCAGGCGCGCATCGACGTTGACGAGCGCCGGCTCATCGCACGTCACCACCTTAAGGTCGTGCTCGCGCACGGCAGGGTTCACGTGGCGCAGCGCCTCCTCGACGATATCGTCCATGAGCTCGAGCGTGGTCGACAGGCGCATACCGCCACCCTCGAGCTTGGTGATGGCGAGCAGATTCTCGACGGTGGCGTTGAGCCACAGCGCATCCGAGCGAATGGATAGAAGCAGGCCGCGGCGCGTCTGGGCATCGAGCACCGCGGTGCCGGTCGAGCCCTGGTCGAGCAGCACGTCGGCATTGCCCGAAATACTGGTGAGCGGCGTGCGCAGGTCGTGCGAGATGGAGCGCAGCAGGTTGGCGCGCAGCTGTTCGTTTTTGGCAAGCACCGCCGCCTCCTCGCGGGCCTCCATGGCGCGGGCGCGATCGAGCGCCAGCTCGCCTTCGCTCACGATGGCATCGGCAAGTGTCCGCTCCTCATGCGTCAGCACGTCGGGCTCGGCAACGATAGCCAGCACGCCCACCACCGAGGCGGGGTCGCCCGAGCGCGCGAAGCCGTCGCCTGTGCGAACCGTCAGGTAGATGCCATAAAACGCCGAGCCGCCAAACGTGGCATCGAGCGGCGTTCCCACATAGGCGGACGCCGAGAGCCGAGGCGGCATCTGCGGCGCCAGTTCGTGCACCGGTGCGGCATCGCCCACGGCCGTGTAAGTCGCGCGCGGCAGCAGGTCATCGCCCTCGGCGTCGGCGCTGTACCACACGACCGGACAGCCCGAAAGACGCGCCAGCTGCGTGGCCATGGCGTGAACGATCTGCTGCTCGTCGGCGCACCGCTGCAGCATGCGGTTGGTCTCGAGCACCATATGCGTGCGGCGGTCGCTAGCGGCAGCCTGTGCCAAGGCGCGGCGCAGGGCCAACGCAATCGAGCTCGACACAAGCGAGACCACGAACATGATGAAGAACATGCCGGGATAGCCGCGGTCGATAAGCGACAGCGAGTAGCGCGGGTCGACAAACAAGAAGTTGTAGAGCGCCACGGCGGCAGCCGAGCTCAGCAAGCAATACAGGCGACTCCAGGTAAAGAATGCGCACAGCTGAACGGCGAACACATAGACGATCATGATGCTCGGCGCGAGACCCGGATGGTCGAGCAGCGCGCCCACAATCGTCGCCGCGACCAGCAGCCCCACCGATACGCAGGCGTCATACAGAGGAGTGCGGCGCGTCAGCGTTGTGCGCCGCCACCAAAAGCTATCGGCAATATCGCCGTCCGTACGGACGTCCATCAGTGCCCCGCCCCTCTCTCAAAAACAAAAACCACCACAAAGGGACAGGCACCTTTGTGGTGGTTTCCCTTGTGGTGGTTCCAAGTGTATAGCCTTTGCAACCGGCGGTCGCTAGACAAATAGCACGTGCGCGAGCAGGGCACACACGCACACCGCTCCAAATACCAGTGCCACGATCGAAATTACGCGATCGGCCATATCCATGTTGGCACGGTTCGTAAGGAACCGATCTTCGGCGGCGTCGACACGCGCCTCACGCACCATTTCGACCACCGCCTCGCGGCCATCGAGCGCCTTTGCATCCATGTTTGCCTCCCCGGCCTCAATCTTGTCCATCGAAAACCAACTCCATGCAGCCTGTCGGCGACTACGGCCGCTCGTTGGGGGCCAAGCGCTGCATCTTATTCACGGCCTTGAACTTGGTGAACAGCGGCACGTACTCAAAGCTCACGTTGGAGTTCTCCAGGCCGTACCAACGCGCGGGCGTGCCGGCGGCGCGGCGAATGATGTACTTGAGCGTGATGGCCGTACGCTCGCTGGGCTCCACATCGCTTTCGGGCGCCAGAAGCTTACGGATCAGGACGAACTTGAACGTGCCGATGTTACCCGGATCCTTGTAGACCGAGTAGTCATGCGTCTGCGGCGGCAGCTCGCCGGTGGCAGCCAGGTCCTGAACGACCTGACGCAGATAGGCATTGACGCGCTGGTTAATCTTGTAGCCCAGGTACAGATGCACTCGGAACACGTAGTCGGTGCCGAACGTCTCGACCGAATAGGCAAAGGTATGCGGCTCGTCCATGGTCTCGACATTCACAAACCACCAGGCGCGGGCGCGCTTGGGATGCTTATCCAAGATCGAGTAGACGATATCGCGGTCGATGTAGTCGGTATGGGTGTCCTTGGTCAGGTACACGATGTTGTCGCTCAGGCGCTCGTAGCGATCGTCATCGCGCAGGCGCTTGAGCTGCGGCAGGTAGCTGCGCAGCGGCAGCAGCGTAAACTGGCGCTGCTCGACCGCCGTGCCGTTGTACCAGCACACCATAATGCCCATGATGAGTGCAGCCATGAGGATGGTGAAGTAGCCACCGTGGAAGAACTTGGTGAGTGAGCTCACGAAGAAGAAGCCTTCGAGCAAAAGGAAGAAGGCCGCGAAGATCCACGGAGCAACCTTGAGCTTGCGCTCCTCGTGCAGGTAGAAGAAGAGCAGCAGCGTGGTGCACATCATAGTCAGCGTAATGGCAAGGCCGTACGCGGCTTCCATATGCGCCGAGTTCTGGAACAGCAGCACCACGATGACGCAGCCGACAAGCATGACGTTGTTGACCATGGGGATGTAGAGCTGACCCTTGGTCTCGGCAGGGTAGAAGACCTGCATGTGCGGCATGAGGTCCAGACGGCTGGCCTCAGACACCAGCGAAAACGCGCCGGTGATGAGCGCCTGCGAGGCAATGATGGCCGCGATGGTGGAAAGGCCAACGGCAAACGGGCGCAGGCCCGGAGTGAGCATCTGGTAGAACGGGTTGAGGTCGGCAATGCCCATGAGCTCGGGGTTGGCAGCGTTGTTCATAAGCCAAGCGCCCTGGCCCATATAGGAAAGCAGCAGGCAGCACTTAACGAACGGCCAGGTGGCGTAGATGTTGCCGCGGCCGACGTGGCCCATGTCGGAGTAGAGCGCCTCGGCACCGGTGGTGGCGAGGAAGCAGCTGCCCAGAATCATGATACCCGCGTGGTTGTTGGGGCTCAGCAAAAAGGCGATGCCACGCACCGGGTTGAGGCACAGCAGCACGGCGGGGTGCTGGAAGACAAAGAACAGACCCGTGCCGCCCAGGAACAGGAACCACAGCGTCATGATGGGGCCAAAGGCGTGACCGATCTTGGCCGTACCGATACGTTGCACCAAGAAGAGCACGATGATGATGGCGAGCGTAATGGCGACGACGCGGCCCTGGTCATCGCCCAGCACGGCATGGACCGCCGGGATGGTGCGCAGGCCCTCGATGGCCGTGGTAACGGTAACGGCCGGCGTCAGGATGCCGTCGGCGAGCAGCGCGGCGCCACCCAGCATGGCGGGGATGATAAGCCACTTGCCACAGCGCTTGACCAGGCTGTACAGGGCAAAGATGCCGCCCTCACCATGGTTATCGGCGCGCAGCGAGATGAGCACATACTTGATGGTGGTCAGCAGCGTGACCGTCCACACGACAAGGGAGAGCGCGCCAAGCACGAACTCCTCCGTCACGCTTCCGATGCCGCCGTTGCCGGCAACGAGCGCCTTGGTTACATACATAGGGCTGGTGCCGATATCGCCGTACACCACGCCCAGCGTGACGAGCATCGCCGAGATGCTCACAGGAATAGCAGCGTGCGAGGCTGCCTCCTTGGCCTTTTGTTCCATAAGCCGGTTTCCTCCCAACTTTAATGTTCGAAGGTATTATAGGTAATCGGCCCATGTTTGAATGGCACTGTTTTCCCAGCTAAATAAACATTTATACGGCCTTTAGGCCACCGTGGCGATATGGAATGTGGCAAAGGGACTGCCCCTTTGTCACATTCGTCATTTTCCAAGCCAGTTTTTGAACCACCACTCCATGGAGCGGCTCATCTCGGCCATAAAGGGACTCGTGTGCTTGCGGGTATAGATGTCCACGACGCGCTCCCCCACCTCGCGGGCATGCGGACGGAACATCGCGTCCATCTCGGCCACCTGCGCATCCATAGTCGCGGCATCCGCACGGCAGTAGCGCTCCTCGTGTACCAGGTTCACCACGGGATGCGCAATGGCCGGACGCTCCTTACGGGGCGTGCCGATGATGAGCATCGACAGCGGCATGGCATAGGGCGGCAGATCGAGCAACTCGGCAACTTCCTCGGCGTTCTCCACGATGTCACCAATGTAGCAGCTCCCCAGCCCCAGGACCTCGGCGGCGACCACGGCGTTTTGGGCGGCGATCACGGCATCCTGAGCCGCGATGGCAAAGTCGCCCAAACCCGGCGCGCGGCGGGGCGCCTTGCCCGTGCGCTCGACAAACTCGGGCTCAAAGCAGCCCACGTGCTCAAACAGATCGATCCACTTGGCATAATCGACCACAAATATCAGTGCCCAGGGCGCCTTGGCAATCATGGGCTGGTGGTCGCACAGGTCGGCCAGGCGGTCGAGCGTAGCCTGCTCGCGGATGCTCACGATGGAATACATCATCATGGCGCCTGCCGACGGCGCACGGCTCGCCGCGTGCAGAATCGCCGCCCGCTGCTCGTCGGTCACCGCCACGGGACGGTCGTCGTCATCACGCGCGAAGGCACGCGTAGACGAGCGATGCTCCAAGATGTCCAGCACCGCATTGCCCGTAGTCTCGACCGGATAACCGTTCGCATCCACGCCCTTAGCTCCGCCGCAGTACTCGGCACCCGTCATACAAACCTGCTCGCCCATAGCTCTATCCTCGCCAATTCTTTAAGAAGCCTTTACGTTTCCGTGTAATTCCCGTCCATTATCGCGCAGGTCGCCACTACATTGCGCCACACCGCCGCACATGCGCGTTAATATGGCTGGTTGTTGTACGCAGCCCGCAAATGCAGCGCATATTTAGGTAACAATCGGGTAAACCCCCGCTTTCGTAGGTTTTAAGTTTGTGAGGAGTCTCAGCATGTTCGCTGCCGCCATCTCGCTCGTCGGTCTTGCGGCGACCGTCTACCTTGTTTTGCGCGAGGCCAAGGCCATTCGCGCTCAGTCGGGCACCGTCACCAAGGGCACCTTCGCCTGGAGCGTCGCCTTTGGCCTGTTCCAGCTCTTTTTGACCGTCTGGGGCGCTATTGGCCTCGTCGCGCAAAACGAGCCGCTCGCCTTCGTGATGCTCATCCTGACCAACGCCATCCTCACCGGCTGCGCTTGGGCCAGCATCGCCCGCGACCGCATCGCCCCGCGCGTCTTTGCGTTCGCCGGGCCCGACGCCCCCGCCCCCACCGGCAAGCTCGCCCGCCTGCGCGGCGCCTTTGTGGGCAAACCGCTCGTAGCCGCCGTCCTGTGCCTGCTGCTCGCCGGCGTCTTTGCGCTGCTGGGCATGGAGGTCTCGTCCAACCACGACTTTACCTGGGTCTACCCCCTGTGCATCCTGCTCGAGTGGGCCATCATCACCACGCTCATGGTCGGCCTGTTCTTCCTGTTCCAGCGCCACGGCGCAGCTCCCGCGGTCCTGGCCTTTGCCCTCTTTGTCCTGGGCATTGCCGAGTTCTTCGTCATCACGTTTAAATCCATGCCCATCCAGCCGGGCGACCTTTCGGCCATCTCCACCGCCGCCGCGGTCGCCGGCACCGGCTACACCTTCTCGATCTCACTGTTCTGCGTGCTGTCCATGGGCTTTACCTCCATCGCCATGCTGCTGTGCGAGTACGCCGGCCTGGTGGCACCGCACCGTCAGAAGGGCGCCGCCAACGCCAAGCGTATGCTGCTCACCAACCTGCTCGTGGCGGTGCTGTGCCTGGGCGGCGTGACCGCACACGTCACGCTCATCGACTACTACAACACCCTCGGCATCACCGTCTACACCTGGCGCCCGCTCGAGAGCTACTGGCGCGAGGGCTACCTGCCCGCTTTCATTAGCGCAGCGCAGTCCATCAAGCCGCCCAAACCCGCCGACTACTCCGTCGACGATGCCAAGGCCACGCTCAAAAAGTACGCCAAGGCCTACGACAAGTCCGACGCTGCCAAGAGTGACGAGCGCACCGCCGCAAAGGAGCAGTTCGATAGCGAGAAGCCCACGGTCATCGCCATCATGAACGAGACCTTCTCGGATCTTACGATCTACCAGAACATGCGCGCCGGCTACGAGGGTCCGCAGTACTTTAAAAACCTGTCCAACTGCCTCAGCCGCGGCAAGCTCTACGTGAGCGCCTACGGCGGCGGCACCGCCAATACCGAGTTTGAGTTTATGACCGGCAACTCCATGGCCAACCTGGGCTCGGGCGTGTACCCCTACACCATCTACAACATGGAAACGACCGGGAACCTGGCAGAGCAGTTCAAGTCGCTCGGATATTCCACCACGGCCATGCACCCCAACCACGCCACCAACTGGAACCGCGAGAACGTCTACAAGGACTTTGGCTTTGACCAGTTCCTGTCCATCAACGATTTCCAGGGAGCCGACACCTTGCGCGGCATGGTGACCGACCAGGCTACCTACGACAAGATTCTTGAGCTGCTCGACCAGAACGCCGATCCGCAGTTTATCTTCGACGTGACCATGCAGAACCACTCGGGCTACGATACGGGCCTGCTGCCGGTCGACAAGCAGATGCACCTGAATATCGACACGACCGATCTGGACGCCAAGACCGTCGAGGACGGCACGCTCTCCGATGTCGACGAGTATGTCTCGTGCATCGAGCAGTCCGACCAGGCGCTTCGCTACTTCCTCAACGCCCTGAGCAAGCTCGACCGTAAGGTAGTCGTGGTGTTCTGGGGCGACCACCAGCCGTTCTTCCCGTCCAAGTTCAACGACAAGTGGTTTACCGGCGAAGACGACGCCACGCACCAGGAACGTCTGTGGCAGACCGACTACATCATCTGGGCCAACTACGACGTTGCCGGCTGCGACCAGACAAGCGAGGTCGACGACCTGTCCACCAACTACCTGTCCACGCAGCTGATGCAGCTGATCGGCGCACCGCTGACCGACTATCAGAAGGCGCACATGACACTGCGCGAGTCGCTGCCCGCTATCAACTCCGTGGGCTACGAGGACGCCAGCCTGCGCTGGGCGCTCTCCTCCAACGTCACCGGTGACGACGCCGCTGCCGCTGCCGCAACCAAGGCGCGCGAGGATTACGCCAAGATGCAATACTACGAGATGTTCCGCGACGGCAAGAACGTGTACACCGAGCACTTCCAGACCGAGGCCAACGAGACCGACCCCAACCTGGCGCCGGGTACGACCAAGATCAAGTAGCGGGTCGCTCATAACTGGTTCGTCTGCCCGGCGGCGCGGAACGTAAGGTTCCCTGCTCGGACAGTCCTGCTCGCACGGAGAGCACATTAAGTGCTCTCCGGCTCGTGCGGAACTCGCGATGAACCTTACATTCCGCGTCGCCGGGCAGACGCCTCGGTGTTGAAGCGCGGCTTGTCATGGAGACACCTGCTGAACATATATAAGTTGAAGGCCACGTCATGTGGCCTTTTTTGCATCCGGAAACCGTGTCCCAGAATTCTTGTCTGGAATGGGATGCAGTTTCCGCTTGGGACCCGATTGGGAAAGTGTGTCCCACTATTCAGCTGGATTCCGGGATATATTTTCCGGTTGAGGTAGCGCGCAGAGTCGTGGTGTAAGAAGCAAGGGAGGGCCATCGCCTAGAATCG
>CABSYH010000059.1:0-8436 GCA_902481965.1 uncultured Collinsella sp. | reverse complement strand
GATCTACACCTCTCTATTCGTCGGCAGCGTCAGATGTGTATAAGAGACAGGTGCTCACGCTTAAGGCGTAAAGGCCGCAGGCGAGCGTTCTTCAGCCTGACATCTCGACGTAGCCCCCAGCCATGGTGATGGGGGATAGATTAAAACGTGCCGTTCTAGTCCGAGACGTTTAAACGCAAACGCATGGGCTAGAATGACTCTGGCATTTTAATTGGTTGCATCCAAGGAGAGGCAAGGTAGCGCGAATGGCAGAAATGACGCTTGAGGGTGTGGACGCTCGTCCCGAGGACTCTGCGTTTGCCCTTGGCCGCGTGCATTCGATCGAGACGATGGGAACGGTCGACGGACCCGGCATCCGCTTTGTGGTGTTTGTTCAGGGCTGTCCCATGCGCTGCGCGTATTGCCACAATCCCGATACCTGGTCGGTCAACGGCGGCACCATGGTGACCGTCGAACACCTGATGGATGAGTTCCAGAGTAACCACGAGTTCTATCGCAGCGGTGGCATTACGGTGTCCGGCGGCGAGCCGCTCCTGCAGCCCGAGTTTTTGGCCGATCTGTTTCGTGCTATGCATAACAACCCCGATGGCCGTGTACATACCTGCCTAGATAGCTGTGGCTATGCATTTGACCCCAACCACCCCGAGAAGTTCGATGCCGTGCTCAACGAGACCGACATGGTACTGCTCGATATTAAGCATGCCGACCCGGTCGAGCATAAAAAGCTGACCGGTTGCGATCCCGCACGCATCTTGGCGTTCGGCGATGAACTTGCACGTCGCAAGATCAAGGTCGTTATCCGCCACGTGGTGGTGCCGGGCATTACCGACACGGTGGAGGAGTGCGAGAAGCTCGGTCGCCTCATCGCTCCATGGCACAACGTGGTGGGCCTGGAAATGCTGCCGTATCACACGATGGGTGTCGTCAAGTACGAGCAACTGGGCATTCCCTATAAGCTTGAGGGCGTACCTCAGATGGATACCGCGCGCATGCCCGAGCTGCGCAATGCCGTTATGGCCGGTATGAAAAAGCGCCGTGCGGAGCTCAGGTCGGCCATCGGCTAACAAGCCATTTTTGCCCCTTTATGATACCCGAGCTGTACTGGCCTAACGGCTTGGTGCTGACACGGTTGAGCCAAAATGCTGGTACCATACCGTGGATAAGCAATTTGCACGGATTTGGGGGATGGCATGGCAACCATCGCGATCATAGGCGCACTCGAAAAAGAGGTTGCGCAGATTAAGGAAGAGCTGAGTGGCACGCATGAGTCGCAGGAGGCGGGCTTGACCGTTGTGAACGGTGGGCTTTCGGGTCTGACGGTAGTCGCCACGACGGCAGGCATGGGGACCGTGAACGCCGCTGCCGCAACGCAGCATCTCATCAGCAAATACGCCCCGCAGGCCGTTGTGTTTTCGGGCATTGCGGGCGGCCTAAACCCTAAACTCCATATTAACGACGTGGTTATAGGCAAGTGCCTGCGCTATCTGGATACCGATACGGCACTCATCGCCGAGTCCGCGCCGGGGCTCGAGGAGTTTGTCTCGACACCGGCGTTGGCTGATGTTGCCGCCGCCGTGCTTGCCGAGCATGGATTTGTGGATGCCTCGGCGGATGAGACTTCTGCGGAGAAGGACCCCAAGCAGTTCCTGTGTGGCACTATCGCCACGGGTGATCGCTTTGTTACGGGTGACGCCATGCGTAACGCTGCGATTGAGGCCACGCATGCCGATTGCGTCGAGATGGAGGGCGCGGCAATTGCGCACATCGCGGCCAAGAATGGTGTCGATTGCCTGGTACTGCGCGCTATCAGCGATAATTGTGACGAGGCATATGACGCGTTTTGCGAGCGCGAGTTCGATCTGGACGAGTACGCTCGCACCGCGAGCGGCATCACGCTTGACATCGTTCGTCGTATCGCCGCCGCGCAATAGCACACCCCTTTTGTAAAAATCTACGACCAAGGAGTATCCATGGCCGATTCCATTAACTATCAGCTTGCCAAGTTTGTTGCCAGCTACGGCAAGGTTTCGCAGATCCCCGAGTCCACCTGTCCCGAGGTGAGCTTTGTGGGCCGCTCCAATGTGGGCAAGTCGTCTATCATGAACAAACTCTTTGGCCGCAAGAACCTGGTCAAGGTTTCGAGCACGCCGGGCAAGACGAGCAACATCAATTTCTTCGAGGCCGACGACGTGCACTTTGTGGACCTGCCGGGCTACGGTTTCGCCCGTCGTTCCAAGGCCGAGCGCGACCGCTGGGCCGAGCTCATTGGCGATTTCTTTGACTCCGAGCGCAGCTTTAACTTGGTCGTCTCTCTGGTGGATATCCGCCACGACCCCAGCAAGCTCGATCACGACATGATTGACTACCTGCAGGGCAACGAGTTCAACTTTATCGTCTGCCTCACCAAGGCCGACAAGCTCAGCCGCACCCAACAGGCCCGCCAGGCAGCAGCCATCAAAAAGCAGCTCAACGTCCCTGCCGAAAACGTGATCATCACAAGCTCCCAGACCGGCGTGGGTATCGACGAACTCAAGCGCCGCATCGCCGAGGCCTGCCTCTAGTAAGGGCTCCAGCCTAGCAAGAGCCCCTATCAATAAAGGGCCATATATTTCAGCCTGGCGCCCCTTCAAAGCGTGGGTCCCTGTAGACATCCTCAGCAAGGTAGGCGCAGGGACGGTCGGGATATGAGGAGGATGTCTACAGGTACTCGATTTGAGCGCCTTCCGTGTCGCACGTCAGAATATGCGTGTCGCACTTGGGGAACTGCTCGCGCAGCTTGACCTGCAGGAACTTTGCCACGATGGTGTCGTCGGTCACAGCCATGAGGGTCGAGCCCGAGCCGCTAATCCAGATGGTTTTAGCGCCGCCGTTAAGGCAGGTGTCGCGCACGGCGTTGTAGTCGGGAATCAGGCGGCGACGATAGGGCTCCTGAATGCGGTCGTCATTAGCGGCGGCAATCAGGTCAAGGTCGCCGGTCTCCAGGCCGCGCGTCATGCCGGCGATGCGGCCCATTTGCCATACGGCGGTGGAGAGTGGAATCTCCTGCGGCACGACCTTGCGCGCCTCGCTCGTATGTACCTCGTAGGGCGGAATCACGGTAATAAAACGCAAGCGATCGCTCACCTCGTAGCGCAGACATTGGGGGAGCGAATCGGTCGGCGTAAAGGAGCAGACGGCGCCGCCAAGGATGGCGGGGGCGACGTTATCGGGATGGCCCTCGACCTCGGTGGCGATGCGGACGAGTTCGGCGCGGTCGACGGTGTGGCCTGTCAGCGCGGCGGCAGCCATGATGCCGGCGACGACGCAGGTGGAGCTGGAACCCAGGCCGCGGGCGACGGGGACGTCGGTCTGGATGTCGATGGCAACGGGGAAGGCCGGCTCGCCCCATGCGGTCAGCGCATCGACAAAGCTCACATAGACCAGGTTATTCTCGTTTTGGAACTCCTTGGGGCAGCCCGTGATGGTGAGCTTGTCGGCGCGCTCGAAGGTGAAGTGCGAGTAGAGGCTGACGGCCATGCCGAGGGTGTCGTAGCCGATGCCTAGGTTGGCGCTGGTTGCTGGGACGGTGATTTTGATCATGTGGGTCCTCCTGGGCGGGTCTGGCCGTTTAGTTCGCTGCTCGGGCAGTCCTGGCTCGCTCGGAAAGCACATTAAGTGCTTTCCGGCTCGTGCGGAACTCGCGACGAACTAAACGGCCAGACCCGCTCGCATGCTCGTCATTATCCCGAAAGCTAAATAAAAAGAAGGTGCGCCGGCTTTCGCCGGCGCCTTATAAGGGGTTTTAGTTGGTAGTCATCTTTTTTGCTGCAGACTCGACGTAGTTGGCCATGTCGGCTACGTCGCAGACGTCTTCGAAGCGGACAGGCTTGGACTCAAGCTCGGCGAGTTGGACCGGGGCGACCGTGTTGGTGGCCTGCTCGAGTACACGCATAGCCTCAAAATCATCCTCGGGAACGTCGAGGCCCAGGGCGTCGCAGCAGGCGCGCGGGAACTTGTAGGGGCTGGCGGTCGAAAGCAGCACGCGAGCCTTGGCGCCCTCGGCAGGAGCGACCTTTTCAAAGACGTGATAGCCGCAAGCGGTGTGCGGGTCGATCACGTAGCCGTTGGCGTCCCAGCAACTCTTGATGGCAGCGCGGACCTCGTCCTCGCTGGCCCAGCCGCAGCCAAAGACGCTCTGAATCTTGGCCAGCAGCTCGGCGGGTACCTCGTAGCGACCGGTCTGTGCCAACTGCTCCATAAGGCCGGCAACGAGTTCGCAGTCGCCATCGGACAGGAAGTACAGTATGCGCTCCAGGTTAGAGCTGATGAGGATGTCCATCGACGGCGAGATGGTCGTGAAGAACGGGCGGTTACGGTCGTAGACGCCGGTGGTCAGGAAGTCGGCAAGCACGTTGTTCTTGTCGCTCGCGACGATGAGCTTGGCGACGGGCAGGCCCATGCGCTTGGCGTAGTAGCCGGCCAAGATATCGCCAAAGTTGCCGGTGGGCACACAGAACTCTACGGCGTCGCCAGCCTCGATAGCGCCGGCGCGCAGCAGCTGCGCATAGGCGGCAAAGTAGTAGACGACCTGCGGTACCAGACGGCCGACATTGATAGAGTTGGCGCTCGAAAGCACCGTGCCGGCGGCTTCCAGGCGCTCGGCAAGCTCCTTATCGGCAAAGATGCGCTTGACGGCGCTCTGGGCGTCGTCAAAGTTGCCGCGGATGCCGCAGACGGCGACGTTGTCGCCCTCCTGCGTGGACATCTGCAGGTTCTGGACGCGGCTAACCTTGCCCTCGGGATAAAAGACGGTGATGCCCGTGCCCGGAGCGTCGGCAAAACCGGCGAGCGCAGCCTTGCCCGTGTCGCCCGACGTGGCGGTGACGATCATGATGCGCTCGGCGCCGCCGTCCTTGGCGGAAGTGCGGGCCATCAGACGGGGGAGCATCTGCAGGGCGACGTCCTTGAAGGCGCTTGTAGGGCCGCCAAAGAGTTCCATCACATAGGTCTGAGGGGCGTCAACACCCGGCGCAGCGTCGAGTTTGACGAGCGGCGTAACCTCTTCACTCGCGAACGTGCCGCGGTATGCCTCGTCGACACACGCCGAAATTTCTTCGGCCGTGTAATCATTCAGTAACATTCCCAACACATCTTGAGCGATTTCAAAGTACGATTTAGCTGCAAGCGAGCTGATATCGACCTGCTGGGTGCCGAGCTCGTCCGAGACAAACAAACCCCCGTCGGGAGCGATGCCGGTACGGATTGCCACCTTACTTGAGCACGATAAAGTGCGTCCTCGTGTACTATGATAAGTTCCCATATAACACTGCTCCTCGGATGCCTTGGTCCCAATCGGTGAAACCATGGTATCAGAGCACGCAAAATAGGTTCGCAGAGGCTTTTAGAAAGGTAACCTCCAGCCCATGATTAAGATTGCCAAGTTTGGCGGCTCGTCGGTCGCCGACGCCGAACACTTCAAGAAGATCAAGGCCATCGTCGATGCCGACCCTGCCCGCCGTTTTGTGGTGGTTTCTGCCTGCGGTCGCCGCTTTAAGGGCGACACCAAGGTGACCGACCTGCTCTACCTGGTTAACGCGCACGTTAAGTATCACGTGTCGTGCGAGGAGTTGCTCGAGGACATTGGCCAGCGCTATTTTGATATTGCTGACGAGCTGGAGCTTACCTATCCCATCCGCGAGGAGTTCGCGGCCTTTGCCGAGCGCGCCCGCTCGGGCGGTTACTCCACCGAGGAGCTCGTGAGCCGCGGTGAGTACTTCACCGCTCGCCTGATGGCCGAGTACCTGGGCCTGCCGTTCCTGGATGCCGCGACGGTCGTTGCGTTCCATCACGACGGTACGCTCAGCATGAACCGCACCTCCGAGCTGGTGCAGGAGTACGGTCAGCAGGGCGGCTTTGTTATGCCCGGTTTCTACGGCGCGACGCGTGAGGGCCAGATCAAGCTGCTCGATCGTGGCGGCGGCGATATCTCGGGCTCGATTTTGGCTAAGTGCCTGGGCGCCGACCTTTACGAGAACTGGACCGACGTCTCGGGTTTCTATTCTGCGGATCCGCGTATTGTTCCGGAGGCTCAGCCCATTGCGCGCGTTACCTACGAGGAGCTGCGCGAGCTTTCGTACATGGGCGCAAGCGTCCTGCACGAGGAAGCCGTGTTCCCCGTGCGCGAGGCAGGCATTCCGCTGGTCATCAAGAACACCAATGCGCCGCAGGACCCCGGCACCATCATTAGCGAGACGGCTGATGAAGGCGAGGCGGAGCCCATCATTACCGGCGTGACCGGCAAGCGCGGTTTTGTCGCCATCAACGTCGCCCGCGACCGCACCAAGCCCCGCGTCGGCTTTATGCGCCGTGCGCTTTCGGTGTTCGAGCGCTATGACGTTTCCGTCGAGCACATGCCCACCGGTGTCGACCGCTTTGGCGCCGTGGTGCAGGAGCGGGACGTTCACGATTCACTGTACTCGCTCGTGGGCGACATTCAGCAGGAGGTCGAGCCGCTCGAGATCGAGGTTGTCGAGGGTCTGGCACTTATCGCGACCGTCGGCCGTAACCTGCGCGGTCGTGCCGGCATCTCGGGCCACCTGTTTGGCATGCTTGGCCAGGCTGGCGTGAGCGTGCGTATGATTTCGCAGAGCTGCGACGAGATCAATATCATCATCGGTGTGGAGGAGAAGGACTTTGATCTGGCGATTCAGACCATTTACCGCGCCTTCTCCGACGAGAACGGCATTGTGAAGGTCTCCGATCTGGAGGCTCCCGCGCCGGTCGATCCCGCTCTGGTCGCGCTCCACAAGTAGCTGCTATCCCAGTAGATTTTTGGACTTGCCTCAAAAATCTATGGCGGGGCGTTTCGTTTCGGTTTCGTTTCGACGGGGCGGGTTTCGTGCCCGCCCCGTTCTTGTATACACTGGCAACAATAATCGGCCTGCTTGGCGTGCGGGCAAAAGCCACAACCTTTAAAGGGGGAAGCATGAAACAGTACACGGTTGCTATTTTGGGCGCGACGGGAGCCGTGGGCACCCAGATGCTCGAGTGCCTCAACGAGCAGGAGTTCCCGGTTGGCAAGCTCAAGCTGCTGGCGAGCGCGCGTTCTGCGGGCAAGACCGTCGAGTTCCGTGGCGAGCAGATCGTGATCGAAGAGGCTTGTCCCGAGGCCTTTGAGGGCTGTGACATTGTGCTTGGAGCTGCCGGCGACGACATCGCGAAGGAGCTACTGCCCGAGGCCGTCAAGCGCGGCGCCGTCGTGGTCGACAACAGCCATGCCTTCCGCATGGATCCCGAGGTGCCGCTGGTTGTGCCCGAGATCAATGCCGACGACATCAAGTGGCATCACGGCCTTATCGCCAACCCCAACTGCGCGACCATTATCGGCCTGGTTCCCACGTGGCCGCTGCATCAGCTCGCTGGCGTGAAGCGCATGATCGTCTCGACGTACCAGGCGGCTTCGGGTGCTGGCGCCCCCGGTATGGCCGAGCTCGAGGCTCAGCTGGCCGCCCTGGGCCGTGGCGAGGAGATTCCCGAGCCGCGCGCGTTTGCCGCCCAGCTCGCGAGCAACCTGATTCCACAGATTGGCGGCGTCAAGGAGGAGGGCTTTACCTCCGAGGAGATGAAGTTGCAAAACGAGGGCCGCAAGATCATGCATCTGCCCGAGCTGCGCGTGAACTGCACCTGTGTGCGCGTGCCCGTGCTGCGCTCGCACTCCGAGAGCATCACGCTTGAGTTCGAGCGCGACATCACGGTGGAAGAGGCCCGTGCCGCGCTGGCTGCCGCTCCGGGTGTCAAGCTAGTTGACGACATGAGCGCCGAGGATGCGCACGACCGCTTCCCCATGCCGATGGACACCTCCGACCAGGACCTGATTTGGGTCGGTCGCGTACGCCGCGACATCTCGAACCCCGAGGCCGCGCGTGGCATCACCTTCTGGTGCTGCGGCGACCAAATCCGTAAGGGCGCGGCAACCAACGCCGTCCAGATCGCTAAGCTGCTCTGCGAGTAGTGTGACCTGTCCGGCGGGGGCCGGGCTTGGTTTTCAGAACGTCCTCGACCATGTGTGGCGCCTTGTCCTGCTCCTTCGGAGCCGCGGACAAGGCGCCACACTGGTCTGCGGAGTGTTCTGAAAACCAAGCCCGGCCCCCGCCTGCGGTGACGCTGCTGCAAGCGACCTGCGATGGGGCCGTTGTTGGTTGGGGCCGCTGGGCTGATGTGGGGGCACGTGGCTGTTGCGGGCCCTGATCCCGGCGGCGGCTTCGGCGCTTTGCGCCTGCCGCCTTGGGGGACTGTGGGGCGCGGCCGGCAGCTGCGGCGCGTTGCGCCTGCTGCCTGGGGTGACTGCGGGGCCGTGACGGCAGCCGCGGCGCTGTCGCGCCTGCTGCCTGGGGCGACTTTGGGGTTGGGGTGAATCGGGGTCTAATACTTTCCCGTGAAGTGAACGCTGTCTCTTAT
>CABSYH010000058.1:0-8524 GCA_902481965.1 uncultured Collinsella sp. | reverse complement strand
CAAGATCGTTCCTGTTCAGCAGGCCATCGCACTGTAGTGCTCAAAGATGATGGGGGTGGCGCGGCGATGAGGCGACGCCGACAGTCTGCCGTATATAGTCCGGGTGGATGCGGGTGCGGTTTGCTGCTGCTTCCGGTTATTGCTGTGAGCGTTGGCGTGATGTTTGCGCTTGCCGGGCTTGCCGCGGCGGCGCTCGTGCTGTTTATCACTGCCATCGGCGTGACGATTTGGCTCTGCCGCAATCGCGAGCAACGCCGTGCCGACGGTAAAACCAATGTCGGCTGGGTCGTCTTTCTGATCATTGCGTACCTGCTGAGTGCCAGCTACCTTGTTTTCTTTGTCCTGTTGATGATCAGTGCCTTTACCGGGGAATCCGTCACGGTGGGTTGATGCACTGCCAGCAGACGGTCGCGCGCAGTGCGTTTGCTCGGCGTTTGGATAACTGCATTGGTCGTTTACCGCAGCCTTAGCTCTCAGCTAATGAATTCAAGTTCAATCCTTCCTACGATGTGCTGTGTACCGGCACGGTAGCCGGATCGTAGGAAGGATGAATAATGGCAAAAGAGGGAAAGAAGCCGATCGGCAAGATTGTCCTAGGCGTCATCGTGGTGCTGGTTATTGTCGGTGCCGTGGGCTCTATGGGTGGCAATTCAACCGATTCGTCTGCGAGCGATTCGGCAAAGCCTGCCGAGGCGACACAGCAGGCTGAGGAGCAAAAAGAACCGCAAGAACCGTATACCATTGCTGACGAGGCTGAAGACACCTCCAATCAGTTTGCCTATAAGATCACGGGCACGCTGACCAATAACACGGACAAGGAAAAGAGCTACATTCAGATCGAATATGTTCTGTATGATGCCGATGGCAACCAGGTTGGAACGGCTCTTGCAAACACCAATCATCTGAAGGCGGGCGGCTCTTGGAAGTTCGAGGCGCTGGGTACGGTGTCTCCCGACCAGGTTGCTAGCTGGGAGCGTTCGGACGTAAGCGGTTTCTAGCATGTTGTATGCACTGGGGGAGGTGAAGTCGTATGCCCGATAAAAAGCTGACCGAGGAGTTGCTCAATGAGCTTCTCGACGCGCCGAACATCGATGGCTATATCAAAGAGCACGACTTTGCCGCCCCGTCGCTTTCGGACTACCTGAAGCAGCTACTACAGGAAAAGGGCTTGGAGCGCTCGCGCGTGGTTCGTATGGCCGATCTCAATGAGACCTTTGGCTATCAGATCTTTACCGGTGCGCGGCATCCGAGCCGCAATAAGGTGCTGCAGATTGCCTTTGCGATGGCGCTGACGCTCAAAGAGACCAACCGTGCGCTGACGGCTGCCGGGGTAAGCGTCCTTAACTGCAAGGACCGCCGCGATGCGATTATCATCTTTTGCATCGATCGCGGGTGCAGCCTCCAAAAGGTCAACGAGGAGCTGTATCGCTTTGGCGAGGAGACGGTGAGTTAGCGGCTGATATCTGAGCCGGCGGAGCTGCCGAACAACGATGCAAACGAACGGGGCGCAGATGCCATGGGGTGTCTGCGCCCTGCGCTATGATGGAGGCTATGGATACTCAGAGCCCAACATATTCCGATGACGAGCTGACCGCAGCGCTTGCCGAGCACCTGGCGTCGCTCGATCGCGACGACAGCTATCGCGTGGAGCGTGTACTTAAGCGCTCGTCCGTTGAAACAACCGAGCTCGTGTACTTTGAAGGAACCGGCGGTGGTTCGCTCGGTCCCTTTGTTCGTAAACGCATCGATGCTTCGGCTCAAATCGGCGGGGCATACGAGCGTCTGTTTGCCGCTCAGCGGGCAGGCAGGCGTTTTGAGCACCTGCCCAGAATCGTCGATTGTCGTCGTGTGGGCGACGAGCTCAACGTGGTTATGGAATACATCGAAGGGGAGACACTCGGGGCGCTGGTGGACCGTCTGGGAGCCACCCCCGATTATGCGCGTGAATTGCATCCTGCCCTATGCGATGCCGTGGGCGAGCTCCATGCCGGTTTTGCAATGGTGGGGGAGACGTCGGCGCCGGTGATCCATCGCGACCTCAAGCCGTCGAATATCATCGTGACAGGTGCCAACTATACGCCTGATGACGGCCTGACATTTTCATCGCTGGTGATTATCGACCTGGGGATCGCGCGCGTATGGCGCGATGGCGCCGATGCTGACACCGTCAAGTTTGGCACGCGACCCTATGCGCCGCCCGAGCAGTATGGGTTTGGGCAGACGAGTGTGCGCAGCGATGTCTACGCACTTGGGGCCCTGTTGTTCTTTTGCTTGACGGGAGTCGACCCTAAACCAGGGCTCGACATGCGCGAGCAATGTGAGGCATGCGGCATTCCCACTCCACTTACCGATGCCGTCTGCATGTCGATGGCGCTCGACCCGGCCAAGCGTTTTGCGAGCGCGGAAGCGTTGGGACGGGCGACGCGCGCGGCATACGATCTAAGTCGCCCCGTGCGGCCTCCTGCGCCTGTGCTTGTCCGTACTCCGGCCTCGGAGACGGTGTTGACGCCCCAAGGGCTCCAGAACCCCACAGGGCTTCCTAGGCCTGCCGCCTCCACTGCATGCGGTCTGCTCTCTCGCGTTCCGGAGTCTCTGGGGCGCATTTGGAATACGCTCGTCTTCTTCTCGCTGCTTGTGTTCTTTGCCGGAAGTCACTTTGCCGTCTTTCATCCCACCGGAGCAAACCAAAGCTACCCGACGTGGCTTCTCATAATCGAGTATTTTTTCTTTGTCGATGGCCTTATGGTGCTTATGCATTTTGCGCTGCTCGATAAGCGCCGTCTTCGTCGGCGATTCGCATTGCTCGACAGCTATCGCGGCAAGAAACTCGCGAAACTCTGGCTCAAGGCATTGGGTGTGCTGCTCCTATGCATGATCGTCATAGTCGCGGTTGCCAATGCGACCGGCGTCGTCGATACCTCCGCTACCTAAAAGAAAAAGGGCCCCATTGGGGCCCTTTGCAGTTGCACTTAGATGCGGTTCATCTGGGCGGCGACTTTGTTGTACCAGTCCTGCCACGTGGGCGGGCAGTACTTTTTGGCCGCTGCCGGGGTAAGGGTGGAGCCGTAGTTGGCGCCCAGATAGGCAACGTGAGCGGAGATGCCCTCGCTCCAGCTGCCAAAGCTGCGCCAACCGCCGCCACGTGCACTCCAGCCCCAGGCGTTGTAAGAATTGGCGCAATAAGCACCCTTGGTGCTCTCGATGCAGGCGATGGCGGGGGACCAACGGGGGTCGACACCGGTATTCCAAGCGGCGACGGCAAAGTTATACCCCTGGCCTGCCATGGGGGAGCCGGCGAGATAATTGTCAATGCGGCTCGTCCACTCATTAATGAACGAATCGTAATCGGAGCTACCGGTATTGGCGTTGTTCACCGTGGTGTCGATGGTGGTGTTGGTGTTGGTGGCCTGGCTGCTGGAATTGCTGCCGCTTACGCCCTCGCCCGAGAGCTTCTCGGCGGCAGCGGCCTTATCGGCCTCAAGCTTGGCAAGCTCGGCGGCATTTTCCTGCACGGCTTTTGCCTGTGCCTCGCTGCGGAGCTGCTGGGCCTGCGCCAGCGCATCCTCGGCGTTTTTCTGCTCTGCCTCAAGCTGAGACTTGGCCTGCTGGAGCTCAGCCTTGTTCTGCTCGAGTTCGGTTTGCATGTTATTGAGCTGTTCGATCTCGTCGACGCTCGAGCTCGTGATCTGGTTGGTGTATTTGCAGGTCGTGATGAACTCACCCAGGCTCTGTGCGTTGACCAGGAAGCTCACGATGGGATTGGTGCCCTTCTGATACTTGTACAGATCGCGCATGGCGGAGCTTGCCTTGGCCTGCTGCTCGGGAAGCTTGGCCTCGATTTCCTCGATGCTTGCCTCATTGGAGTCAATCTGCTTTTGCAGGTCATCGAGTTTGGTGCGGGCGTCGTTGTAGGCGCTCGTGGCGGCTTCGATCTTCTGCTGGGCTGCGGAAAGCTGGTCCTGCGTTGCCTGCGAGGCGGCATACGCCGCAACGGGGGAGAGCATCGGCGTGGCCGTCAGCGCAACGGCGAGCACGGCGCTCGTGATGATACGAGCCGGCTTCGACGCAATGAGCGCTGCGGTGCGATGATTCGAATGCTGCATCCAGTCCCTCTGCAATCAATCGTAGGTTATGGTTCGAACGGTATTCTACTACTGCTTTCGACCTCAACTTGAACCTTAAAGGTTCCAAAGGGTCAAGTTGAACTTGAGGCTTTGGCTTTGACCTGCAGTTATGATGAATTGTTGAGAAACCATAGAGTTCAACTTTAACGTTACAGAGCTCTGTTTGAGAGGGGTTTTGGGCTGTAAAAGCCATCTCAACGTGGGGTTTTATAACTACAGCGTGCCCTTCTGGCGAGCCTGCTCAATCTCTTCGAGGGCCTCGGCGGGGGTGAACGAACAGGTGCCGTCGCCGAGTTTGACTACCCGGATATCGTCGCCGGCGTAGACCTCTCCGCCCTTTAGTACCACGCCAAAAACGCCCTCGTGGGGAAAGATGCAGTCGCCGGCGAGATAGTAGATGGCACAGCGTGTGTGGCAGACCTTGCCGATTTGGCTGATTTCGACAAGCACCTCGCTGCCAAGCTTGAGCTGTGTGCCCAAGGGGAGCGAGAGCAGGTTGATGCCCCGGGTTGTGAAGTTCTCCCCAAAGTCACCCTCGTGTACGTCGAGCCCGCGTGCCTGCGCCGTCTGGATGGACTCCGCGGCTAAAAAGGAAACCTGACGGTGCCAATGTCCGGCGTGCGCATCGGTGGCGAGGCCATATTGCTCTATAACGGTGTCGCGTCCATCGGCGACGGGCGACTTGCGAGTGCCCTTGTGTACCGACGTGTTGATCGAGACGATGCGGGCGGGTCCGTTGTAGGCGTCGTTTGCCGTGCACAGGGGAGCGGTCGCTTTCGCACGTTTCGCCAGCTCGCGCCTCGCGGCATTGAGGATGGGATTATCGGTCGGATGGTCTTGGGGCACGTGCGCGCCTTTCGCTCGAGGATGTCAATACACTGAATCCTACAACAATGGTAGGTTCATTGCCCGCTGTCATACAATGGTGAGCGCCGTCTTCGTGCTGGCCTTCGTGCTGGACGATTACGTCGATTGCCATAGATACGGTGGAGCTTTGGGCGCCGGCGGCTTGGCACGCTAGAATAAATCAGTTGCGCAAAGACCGCCCGTTGTGTGGGCAGTTCATGATAGGAAGTTTCCATGGCATTGCAATTTACAGAGCGCGAGTTCATTCCCGTGCTGCTTGGTGGCGACATCAACGCCTATTCGGTGGCGCGCGCCTTCTACGAGGAGTACCAGGTCAAGAGTCTGGTCTTTGGCAAGTATCAGACGGGTCCCGCGTACCGCAGCCAGATTATCGACTACACGCCCAACGTGGATATCGACACCATGCCCGTGATGCTCAAAACCGTCAACGGCATTGCCCAAGCGCATGCCGACAAGACTATTGTCCTTGTGGGCTGCGGCGACAACTATGTCGCTCTCGTGGCTCAAGCCAAGGATGCTCATGAGCTGGCGGATAACATCGTCGCTCCCTACGCGCCCTACAGCATGCTCGAGCAGTGCCAGAAGAAGGAGATCTTCTACGAGCTGTGCGAGAAGCATGGCGTGCCCTATCCACACACGTTTACCTTTACCAAGGCGATGCTTAATGCCCAGGGTGAGGCGCCTGCCGAAGTGCTCGACCAGATCGATTTTCCTTACCCGATGATTCTGAAGCCTTCTGACGGCATCATGTGGTGGCAGCATGAGTTCGAGGGCCAGAAGAAGGCCTATGAGATTGCCGACCGCGCCGAGCTGGAACAGGTCATTCGCGATTCGTATGCCAGCGGCTACACCGACGATCTGATCTTGCAGGATCGCGTGCCCGGCAACGACGAGTACATGCGCGTGCTCACCAGCTATTCCGACCGCAACGGTAAGGTCCGCATGATGTGCCTGGGCCATGTGCTGCTCGAGGAGCATCAGCCCCACGGTGTCGGCAACCATGCCTGTATCATTACCGAGCCTAACGACGAACTCATGGGCGGCGTGCGCAAGCTGCTCGAGGACCTTCACTTTGTGGGCTATTCCAACTTTGACGTTAAGTACGACGAGCGCGACGGCTCGTTTAAGTTCTTCGATTTCAACACGCGCCAGGGTCGCAGCAACTACTACGTTACCAACAGCGGCTTTAACGTTGCCAAGTATGTGGTGGACGAGTATGTGTTCAACCGCCCGTTTGAGCCGGAGTTTGTGACGGCGCAGGACGAGGCCCTGTGGATGGTCGTCCCCATGGGCGTCGTCGACAAGTACGTCAAGGATCCCGAGCTGCGCGCTAAGGTGCATCGCCTGGACAAGGAAGGTAAGGGCGCCGACCCTTCGTTTATGAAGGGCGACTTTGTCTTTAACCGCTGGCTGCGCATGTGGCACACCAAGCTGCGCCACTTTAAGCTGTTCAAGACGTATTACAAGTAGATGAGTGCGGCGCCCGTCCGGTTTGCATCGGGCGGGCGCGGGTATGATACGCGCAATTGCGCAAGCGTCACCAAGGAGGCGGCGATGGAAAAGCTGGGAGTTATCGGCGGCATGGGCGCCGAGGCCACGTCGTATTACTACGACCAGGTGGTGCGTCATACGGCTGCTGCCTGCGATCAGGAACATATCGACATGGTGGTGCTCTCCAAGTCGACCATGCCCGACCGCACGCTGGCCATTAAGACCGGCGAGCATGCCAAGCTGCTGGCGACCATGAAAGAGTGTGCCCAGGCACTCGAGTCGCTGGGCTGTGCGCACATTGCCATTCCCTGCAACACGTCGCACTACTTCTACGACCAGATCCAGTCGTTTACCACAGTGCCGATTATCCACATGCCGCGTGAGTCGGTGCGCTATGCTCTGGCCGGTGCGGTGATGGGAGAGTGCGAGTTCGACCCCAACCTGAGTGTGCCGGCCGAGCCGGTGCATAAGATCGGCATCATGGGCACCGATGGCACCGTGGGCGCGGGCGTCTACGGCCGCGAATGTAAGGCTGCGGGTGTTGAGGTTGTCTATCCCAGCGAGAAACGTCAGAACGATGTGATGTCGCTTATCTACGATGATGTGAAGGCCGGACGCGAGCCCGATATGGATAAGTTCGACCGCGTGATGTGGGAGTTCGCCCGTAGCGGCTGCGACCGCGTCATTCTGGCCTGCACCGAGCTATCGGTGCTGCAGAAGTACCGAGAGATGCCCGAGATCACCCTCGACGCCATGGACGTCCTGGTGCGTGAATCCATCATCCGCAGCGGCGCCCCCTACCGCCTCTAGCTTCCGACCTGTCAAAAAGGGACAGGTTAATTTTGGTAGGTTTTATCTTGTGAAACAGTAAAGGCCTCGGCTCGTTTGGTGCGAGCCGAGGCCTTTTGCGTTGGGCGGTTGCTGTCAGTGGTGAACTAGAACAGGAAGCCGATGGCGATGAGGGCGATGCTGACGATGAGCACGGCGATGTCCAGGCCTTTGATGGGGTAGCGCTTGTACGAGCTGGCGCGCGTACGCAGGTAGAAGCCGCGCTGTTCTGCCGCCAAGGCTGTGGCATCGGTCTTGCCCACGCTCGAGATGAGCAGCGGCACGCACAGTGGCAGCATGAGCTTAAGCTTCTTGATGGGGTTCTTGGTGTCGTACTCGACGCCGCGTGCGGTCTGCGCCTCCATGATGGCGTTCATCTCCTGACCAAACACCGGCACAAAGCGCAACGCCGTGGTAAAGGTGAAGGCATAGCGATACGGCACGTGCAGCACCTCGACGCAGACGTTGGCAAGGTCGTTGAGCTTGGTCACCATGAGCATGAGGATGAGTGGTAACGCCACACCCAGCAGGCGCAGGCAGGCCTTCGATCCTGTGATGAGGCCCGTGTCGGTGATAAAGCCCCACACCACGTTGCCATCGCGCATAAAGGCCAGCTGGAGCACCAGCATGATAAGCGCGAGCGGAATCAGCAACTTGAGCAGCGAGAACAGACGGTCGACGACGCCGGCATAGGCACCCAGTGCAAGGGTGAGTGCCAAAAAGCCCAGCAGCGCCACGTAGGTGTCGGACAAGAAGATGCCGACGATGATGGCGGCGGCGAGGCCCAGTTTGACGACGGGATTCAGGCGATGCAGCAGCGTATCGCCCGGCATGTAGTCGATGACGTTAACCACGGTGGACCATCTCCTTGGTAATTCGAACGACATCGGTGACCTCGCTCACCTGCGCAAAAGCGGGCGAGACGGAAGATGCCAGACGGCGCGAGAGTTCAATAACCTGGGGAGGCTCCACGTAGGCACGCCGCATGAGATCGATGTTCGAGAATAGCTCGTGCGTGCGACCGCGGTCGAGGATGCGACCGTCGGCCATTACCACAATGCGCTCGGCAAAATCCGAGACGACTTCCATATCGTGGCAGACCATGATTACGGCGCAGCCGCGCTCGGCCATGGTGCGCACTGTTTCCATGACGGTCATGCACTCGCGGTAATCTGTCTCTTATACACATCTGACGCTGCCGACGAATAGAGAGG
>CABSYH010000057.1:0-8563 GCA_902481965.1 uncultured Collinsella sp. | reverse complement strand
ATAAGAGACAGGGCGGGCATAGCCGTAGTGGGTGATAACGGCGGTGATGGAGCGGGCGGATGCGCGCTTGGCAGCGTCGGTGGCGATGAGCAGCTCCATGAGCATGTCGTTGACGTTGCCGCCGGCCACGGACTGAATCAGGAAGACGTCGGCGCCGCGGACGGTCTCGTCGTAGCGGGCGTAAATCTCACCGTTGGCGAACTGCTTTAGCGTAAGGCCCGAAAGCTCGACCCCAAGGTACTCAGCGATCTTCTGAGCGAGGGGACGGTTGGAGGAACCGGAATACACGCGGATGGACTTGCGCATATTCTCCGACTTCTCGGGATCATTAATCGGCATTACCCTTCTCCTTTATATCGAATGCCATATAGATGCCTTGTTGCATTGTAACCGCGCGGCGGGGTTTATCGAGTCTTGATAACGTCTTTACCGTCAACGGACACGAACCGACCACTCATCCGGTTGCGCAGGTCACGATAGAAAAAGGAGCCGCCCCCATGGGAACAGCTCCTTAGATGCTTGGTAAAACGTTATACCTCGTCGTCCTCGTGCAGACGGCGGCGATAATCGGCGGCCCAGCCCTCAATGTTTACCTGACGGGCGCGGCCCAGGCCAAGTGCGTCGGCCGGGACCGGCTCGGTGATGACGGAGCCGGCGGCCACGAGCGCGCCGTCGCCGATCTGGGCGGGCGCGACCATCATGGTGTCGGAACCGATGAAGGCGTCCTTGCCGATGACGGTCTTGTGCTTGTGCACGCCGTCGTAGTTGCAGGTGATGGAGCCCGCGCCCACGTTGACGCCGGAGCCCATGGTGGTGTCGCCGATGTAGGACAGGTGCGGCACCTTGGAGCCCTCGCCGATCGTGGACTTCTTGATCTCCACGTGCGTGCCGGCCTTGGAGCCGTCGAGCATGTGGGTGCCCGGGCGCAGGTAGGCGCGCGGGCCGCAGTCGACGCCGTTCTCGATGACGGCCTCGATGGCGATGGTCTCATCGATGGTGCAGCCGCTGCCGACGGTGGTGTCGGTGAGACGGCTGTTGGGGCCGAGCTGGCACTCCTCGCCCACGGTGACGTGGCCGATCAGGTGCGTCTGCGGCCACACGACGGTGTCGCGGCCGATGGTGGCGTCGGGGCCGATCCAGGCCTGCGTGGGGTCGATGAAGGTAACGCCCTCGGCCATCCAGTGCTCGTTGATGCGGTCGCGCGCGATGGCGGTGAGCTGCGCGAGCTGGATGCGGCTGTTGACGCCCAGGCCGTCGCGGTAGTCATCGCAGTGGAAGATGGAGACTGCCTGGCCGTGGCCCTTGAGGATCTCGAGCATGTCGGGCAGATAGTACTCGGACTGCGCGTTGTCGTTGCCGATCTCGTCAATGTGCGCGGCGAGCTGCGCGCCGTCGAAGGCGTAGCAGCCGGCGTTGCACTCGAGCAGCGTGGCGGCCTGCTCGGGTGTGCAGTCCTTCTGCTCGATGATGCGTTCGATCTGGCCGTCGGCACCCAGCTTGATGCGGCCGTAGCCGAAGGGGTCGGGCGGGGTCATGGTCATGACGGTGCAGGCGAGCTCGCCGGTGGCGACGGTCTGCGCGAACTTGGCGACGGTGTCGGCGGTGATGAGCGGCAGGTCGCCGTTGAGCACGACGACGGGGCCTTGCGTGATGCCGCAGGCCTCGAGCGCGACCTTCACGGCGTGACCGGTGCCCAGGCGCTCGGTCTGCTCAACGCACTCGACTTTGGTGGCGCTGTTGGCGTAGGCGCCGTCGATCAGGGCGCGCATCTCGTCGGCGTGGCTGCCGATGACGACCACGACGCGGCTGCAGCCGGCCTTGATGGTAGCGTCGACGATCCACTGGACCATGGGCTTGCCCAGGATCTTGTGCGAAACCTTACAGTGGTTCGACTTCATGCGGGTGCCCTCGCCGGCAGCGAGGATAATTGCGGTTGCGTCCATGTGATCTCCTGTTACGTTATAGAGACGTGCGTTTGGAAACGATACACGGCGCAATATGATACCGCAGGCATATGTTGAGCGCGTAGCGATTGGTTTGCGGCGGTTGAGGCTTGCGCCGCCGGCGTGGCGTTTGCACTGCTTGCGTGCGGCGTTGGTGGTGCTGCGGAGCTGTCGTTTGAGCGAGGGGACGGGGGTGCCCGTGGACAACATACAAGAGGAGTTTGGCGGCGAGCCCGTCGCGGCGTTCTCGATGTCGCATCCGGCTGTGCCGGCACTCTATATAGTGCTGACGCTGGGGCTCACCATGTTCTCTATGCAGCCGGTGCTGATTGCGCTGTCACTTGCGGGCGGGCTGGCGTATGGATTTGCGACGCGTGGGGCTGCCCGCACGCTGGGCGCGCTTCGCTGGCAGCTGCCGGTGATTTTGATTATCGCGCTGGTCAATCCACTGTTTGGCACCTCGGGCTCGACGGAGCTGTTCCGCATTGGCATGCGCGCGGTGTATCTGGAGAGCATGGTATATGGCCTGTGCATGGGTGGGCTGTTTGTGGCGAGCGTGCTGTGGTTTGAGGCCGCGGCGTCGATGCTCGAATACGACAAGGTGCTCGCGCTGCTGGGTAATGCCGCACCGGTGATCGCGCTCATGATCTCGATGTGCATGAGGCTTATCCCGCAGTTTTTGCGCCGCGGTCGTACGGTGCTGGCGGTGCAGGATGCGATTGACGTGCCGGGGCGCGCGCCGGCCGATCCCGTGCGCTCGCGTCTGCGGGCGTCAAGCGTGTTGATGGGCTGGGGCATGGAAGATTCGCTGGATCGCGCGGACGCGATGCGCTCACGCGGGTGGGGTGCCGCGACGCGTCGTACGACGTATGCGCGGTATCGACTGGGACTCAGCGACGTTGCCGCGCTGGTTGGGCTTGCGCTGTTTGGCGTGGCCACGGCGGCAGTGGCGTGGACCGCGACGACGCAGTATTCGTTTTATCCGCAGCTCTCGGTGCCGGCGCCGTGGCTGGGCTATGTCGTGTACGCTGCCTGGATGGTGCTGCCTTGCGCGTTGCACGCGATTGATGAGAAGAGGTTTGGCTGATGGCTCGGTTGGATAGGGGCCCGGTGTCGGGCGCGGCGTGCGGCCCGGATATGCCGGCGATTGAGGTGCGGAGCCTGAGCTTTGCCTACCCCGATGCTGATGCTGCGGTGCTCGAGGGGCTCGACTGGTCTGTTCCCCAAGGTGCATTTGCGTTGCTTGTTGGCGGTACCGGATCGGGTAAGTCGACGCTGCTGTCGCTGCTCAAGCCCGAGATCGCGCCGGCGGGCGAGCGCACTGGCGAACTGCGCGTGCTGGGCGAGAACGTTGCCGACATGGACGCGCGGGCATCGGCGGAGCGCGTGGGCTATGTGTTCCAGGATCCCGAGAACCAGATTGTGTGCGAGACCGTGTGGCACGAGATGGCGTTTGGCCTAGAGAATCTGGGCGTGTCGCGCGACGAGATGCGCCGCCGTGTTGCCGAGACCAGCTATTTCTTTGGTCTGGAGGACTGGCTTCATCGCGATACCGACACGCTTTCGGGTGGCCGCAAGCAGCTGCTGTCGCTTGCCGCCGTCCTGGCGCTGCGTCCGCGTGTGCTGCTACTCGACGAGCCCACGTCTCAGCTCGATCCCGTTGCCGAGAAGAATTTCCTGCACGCGCTGTTTCGTGTGAATCGCGAGCTGGGCTGCACGGTTGTTGTGGCGACGCATCAGCCGCGCCCAATGCTCGAATACGCGACGTGTGCGTACCGGATTGAGGATGGCCGCGTGCACGAGGCGGCGGATATGGCTTCTTTGGTATGCCGAGAATCGCTGTTTTCCGATGACACGTTGGGGTGGGGTGCCATCCGATGTGCAAAAAACGGAGTATTCAGCAGGTGTGAGGACAATTTGGGCTCTCTGGAGCCGCCCGGGGACGTATCGAGCGCGAAAAAAAGTTTGGAATTGGACAAATCGTCCGAATTTGTGGCGCAAACGTCGCTCGAGAACGGCTCGGAAGCCTTCCCGCGCACGGATGGAAGCAGAATACTCCAAAAAATGCACGGCGGGTCGGCTACCACCCTGTCGGAAGGCTGGTTTCGCTACGATCGCGCGGGCGGTTGGGTGCTGCGCGGGCTCGACGTTGCGTTTTCGGCCAGTGCGGTGCATGCGATCGTGGGCGGCAACGGATGCGGTAAGTCGACGATGCTCTCGGTGCTGGCGAAGACCGCCAAGCTGCAGCGCGGCCGCATGGTGCGCGGAGCGGCCTCGGCGGCGCTGCTGCCTCAGAATCCCAAAGCATTGCTGGTTGCCGAGACGGTGCGCGACGAGCTGATGGAATGGGCCTCGACCTGCGGATATGACGAGAACTTGGCGCGGGAGCGTGCGGCGCAACTGGGATTGGACGGCCTGGAGACGCGCCACCCTTACGACCTCTCGGGCGGACAGCGCCAGCTGCTTGCGCTGGCAAAGCTGCTGCTGATCGGCCCCGAGCTGCTGCTGCTTGACGAGCCCACGAAGGGCCTTGACCTGGAGAGCCGCCGCATCATCGCCCGCGCCCTGCGTGACCATGCGAAGGCTGGCGGCACCGTCATCATGGCTACGCACGATTTGGACTTTGCCGAGCAGGTAGCCGACGACGTCGCCATGATGTTTGACGGCGAGATTGCCTGCATGGAGCCCCCGGCCGACTTCTTTGCCGACAACGTGTTCTATAGGGCGTGATGGGATGACGGACTGTCGTTTCTCGCGTTTACTCACAAAACTGGAGATCCCGCTGTTGTTGGCGGTGCCGGCGGTGATGGCAGCGGCGTTGCTGGCGGGCGTTGAGCAGGCGGCGCTTGCCATGCTTGTCGTGGTGGCGCTGGTGCTTGCACTGTTCTTTGCGGGTTACGAGGCATCTCGTCCGGGTTTGCGCCAGATTATGCCCACGCTGGTGCTGGCGGCGCTGGCGGCGGCGGGGCGCATCCTGTTTGGGCCCATTCCCGACTTTAAACCGGTGAGCGCCATCGCCATTATCGCGGGGGCGACGCTTGGTCGCCGCAATGGTTTTATGGTTGGCGCGCTGGCGGCGCTGACCAGCAATTTCTTTTTTGGGCAGGGCATGTGGACGCCATGGCAGATGTATGCCTGGGGCCTGGTTGGCTATGTTGGCGGTGCGCTGGCGCATGCCGGTGCGTTCGACCGTGCGGATGGAACCGTGCGCATGCCGGCGCTGATGGCGTACGGCTTTGCTTCGGGTCTGCTGTACGGCGTGGTGATCAACGCGTACGACATTATCGGTTTTGTACAACCGCTCACGTGGGCGGGCGTCGTGGCGCGTCTTGCCACGGCAGTGCCGTTCGATATCACACACGGCCTCGCGACCTGCGTGTTCTTGGCCGCCCTCTACAAGCCTTGGTGTCGACGGATCAACCGCGTTGTCGTGAAATACGGGCTGTAGGGCTGGTTGCGCCGGGGCGTGAATCAATACTTCCGAAGTACCATTTCAAAACTATGCCGGTTTACGGGGCTAGATTAGCGTAGGCCGACCATACCGGCTTTTTTCAAAATAGAGCAAGCCGTTTACCTGAGGTTTTATTATTTCGGAATTGCGTATGGTTGGGGGTTCGCGATTCAGCCCCGTAAACCGGCATAGTTTTGGAATGGCCGGCTGATATGACGGGCATCGTGGCCCTCAGAGAGCCAAATCGATCCGTTTTCCTCCGTCCCCAGACGTCCCCGGGGAATCAGTTGGCGGCGCTTGCCACGAAACTGGCCCATCTACTACGTTTAGCTTGATACCCCCGACCATGACCGCGTTTTACGAAAAACCGCAGGCTTTCTACCTGCGGTTTTCTTTTTGCGTTGTTCGCTGTGGTTGAGGGTAGTGGCTTAAACGTAGTAGATGGGTCAGTTCCGTGGCGGGAGGGCCGCGTGGGTTCCCTCGCGAGGTGAAAATGATCCCTTTTCCTCCGTCCCCAGGGGATCAATTGGGGCTAGAGTTCTAGCGTGAGGGTGACGGGGCAGTGGTCGCTGCCGAAGATGTCGCCGCGGATGCCGGTGTCGCGAACGTTGGCGGCGATTGCGTCGCTTACCAGGAAGTAGTCGATGCGCCAGCCGGCGTTGTTCTTGCGGGCATTAAAGCGATAGCTCCACCAGCTGTAGACGCCCTCGACGTCCGGATTTGCCGCGCGCCAGGTATCGGTAAACCCGGCGTTGAGCAGCTCGGTAAACTTGCCGCGCTCCTCGTCCGAAAAGCCCGCGTTGCCGCGGTTGGACTTGGGGTTCTTAAGGTCGATCTCCTCGTGCGCAACGTTAAAGTCGCCGCAGGTCACGACGGGTTTGCCGGTCTCGCGCTCGAGCGCGCTCAAAAAGTCGCGATAGGCATCGTCCCAGGCCATGCGTACATCGATGCGCGCGAGCTCATTTTGGGCGTTAGGCGTGTAGACATCCACAAACCAAAACTTGTCGAACTCCAGCGCGCAGACGCGGCCCTCGGTCGCGGCTTGGGCGACGAGCTCGGCCGCCTCGTTCTCGCCGGCGTAGGGTAGCAGTGCGTCGGCGTGCAGCACGCGCAGCGGTTCCTGGCGGCTAAAGACCGCAGTGCCCGAATAGCCTTTACGCTCGGCGTAGCTCCAGGTTTGGTGATAGCCGGGCAGGTCAATATCGACCTGGCCCTCCTGCAGCTTGGTCTCTTGCAGCGCCAAGATATCGACGCCGAGTTCTTGCGCGATCTGGATAAAGCTCGGGTCCTTTTTGAGCACGGCGCGCAGGCCGTTGACGTTCCACGAGGCGAAAGTGTAAGTCTGAGGCATGGTGTCCTTTCGACGGGGTTGGCAGGCTTAAGATTAGCGCAACAGGGGCGGTGGTGGGCACCGCGCGTGCTGACCCAAAGGCCGCATGCTGGGACATCGCCCGACGCTGCCCGACCAACAAGGACGGAGGACTCATATGACGCAGGCGATAACGGACTCCAAACAGGCCTCCGCCGCGCTGGCGGAGCTGTTCGGCACCCACAAGCGCGTGGTCTTCTTTGGCGGCGCGGGCGTTTCCACGGCGAGTGGCATCCCCGATTTCCGCAGCGTGGACGGCCTATATCACCAACAGTTTGCCTACCCGCCCGAGACCATGCTCTCGCATGGCTTTTACGAGGTGCACCCGGCCGAGTTCTTCGACTTCTACCGCACCAAGATGATCGCGCTTGGCGCCAAGCCCAACCGCTGTCACACCAAGCTGGCCGAGCTGGAGCGCGCCGGCAAGCTAAATGCCGTGGTGACGCAAAACATTGACGGCCTGCATCAGATGGCCGGCTCACAGCGCGTGTTCGAGCTGCACGGATCGGTCCATCGCAACATTTGCCAGTCGTGCGGCGCGGTCTATAGCGCCGAGTGGATTTGCTCGCGCGAGCACGAGGACGCCGCGGGCGTGCCCGTGTGCCCCGCGTGCGGCGGGCGCATTAAGCCCGATGTGGTGCTCTACGAGGAGCCGCTCGATGAGCATGTGCTGACCGGCGCCGTTGCCGCCATCGCCGCGGCCGATGCCCTCATTGTGGGCGGGACCTCGCTCGTGGTGTATCCGGCGGCGGGCCTTACGCGTTACTTTACCGGCGATACGCTGGCCATTTGCAATCTTGCTCCCACCGATCAGGATGCAAATGCCGACCTGCTGATTTCTTGCGACATCGCGGCCGCGTTTGCGTTCTAGCCCGCGCGCGCGGATACAATAGAAAGACTGAGTGCAAAGCGACCCCGCCGCCAGCTCCCCAAGCTCGGCGGCGTGGGCATTTTAGGAGGATGTTCATGGCGAACGACAGCAAGACATGGCGGTGCGGAAAGTACGAGCTCAGCTTTGACCGTCCGCGCATCATGGGCGTCCTCAACGTGACGCCCGATTCGTTTAGCGATGGCGGGGAGCACTTCGACCCCGATGCCGCCATCGAGTACGGCCTGGCGATGCTCGACGCCGGCGCCGACATCATCGACGTGGGCGGCGAGTCCACGCGCCCCGGCTTTACCCCGGTCAACCCCGACGAGGAGGCTCGCCGCGTGCTGCCCGTGGTGCGCGCGCTGGCCAAGGAGGGCGCCATCGTCTCGATCGACACGCGTCATGTGGCGGTTGCCAAGGCGGCCGTGCGCTGCGGCGCCTCGATCGTCAACGACGTGACCGGCTTCACCGATCCCAAGATGGTCGAGTTCGTTAAGACGAGCACTTGCGGCGTCATCGTGATGCATGCCGGCGAGGTCGCCGCGCCCGTCCGCACGCACGCAACGGTGCAGCTCGATACCTCGGCAGCGGCGTTTGTTGCCGAGAAGGCGCGCGAGGCGGCTGCCGAGGCCGCGCGTGAGGCCGAGAAGCCGGCTCGCCGCCGTCGCGGCAAGTTGCTGGGCGAGCCTAAGCCGGAGGCCAAGCTTCCGGGCGGCGTGGTGCAGCCCTCGTTGCCGTTTGGCGAACCGGAGCCCACGTCCGAGCCTGCAAGCGAGCAGGAGACGCCCGCCGCCGAGCGGGCTGCTGCCGCCGAGACCGTCGCGCCCGCGCCCGAGGCCACGCCCGCAGCCACCGAGGCCGCATCGGAGTCCAATGACCGCCTGTCTCTTATACACATCTCCGAGCCCACGAGACGTAGAGGAATCTCG
>CABSYH010000056.1:0-8574 GCA_902481965.1 uncultured Collinsella sp. | reverse complement strand
CCCGACAGCACGGCATCCTTCAGTATTCTCGACGTGCCCTCGCAGGGCGCTCAGGCGCCCGCGCCCACACGACGCCCCAATCTGTCTCGCGAGGAAGATGCAGGACGTCGCTCTCCGCTCGGCCCCATCCTTATCGCCTTCATGGCCGGCGTTATCGCATGCTCGGTAATTGGAAACGTCTGGAGCCATGTCGAGCAGCAGCGAAAAGACGCCGCCAAGGTCGAGATGTCTGTCGAGCAATCGCTCGGCCGCACGCGCTCGGTACATGTGTCGGTCGAGGTCAAGGACGGCGCGACGTGGGACACCGCGCGCGGCGACAGCCAAATGCTCATCTACATCGTGGGGCGCATGCTCAAAGGGCAGACGATTGACGAGTATCAATACGTCAATTCCGCTGGTGACGGCATCGAGCTTAAGCCCGGCGACTACGAGCTCACCGTCGATGAACCGCCCGTCGCCACCGACGGTACGCGCTTCCGTGCCTCAAAGCGCATGGTCCCCGTGAGCTTTAACTCACAGGCGCCCGACACGGTCGACACCACACCGCAGGGCAGGTTCGACCTTTACGTGGATACCCAGTAGGCACTCGCCGCTCATTCCGCTATGGCTACTCAATAATCGCCTGCCGTCCCGTCCCGCCGCCAAGAGTGGGACAATAGCCCTCGACACTATTGTTTACTTTTGGAGGAAGTAGCATGTCCACCGTCACTACCATCAAGCGCGGCGGCCTTACCGCGGCCATCGATTCCATGGGCGCCCAGCTCACGAGCCTTGCCCTCAACGGCAACGAGTATCTGTGGCAGGGCGACCCCGCCTTTTGGGGCAAGCATGCGCCCATCCTGTTCCCCATCGTGGGCTCACTGCGCAACAACACGGCGACGTCTGCGGCCGGCACCTGCGAGATGCCGCGCCACGGCCTCGCGCGCATCGTCGAGCACAAGCTGGTCGAGGTCTCCGAGGACGGCTCCTCGGTAACGTACGAGATCACCGACACGCCCGAGTCGCTCAAGGCCTTTCCGTTCCACTTTAAGCTCAACATGACCTATGCCCTGACTGGTGACGCCACACTTACCCAGACCTTTGCCGTCACCAATACCGGCGACGTGGACCTGCCGTTCTCGGTGGGCGGCCACCCCGCATTTAACGTACCTGCTCCCGGTGCCGAGGACGAGGCGTTCGAGGATTACGAGCTGGCATTTACCGAGGCTTGGACCAACGAGGCCCCCATCATCACGCCCGACGGTCTTATGACGTTCGAGGGTAGTTACAAGGCTCCCGATAACTCGGACGTGCTGCCCATCACGCACCGCAGCTTCGATAACGACGCCATCATGTTCACCGATACCCCGGGCTCCACGCTCACGCTGCGCGGCCGCAAGTCGGGCCACGGCGTCAAGATCGACTTTGAGGGCTTTAAGTACATCGGCGTGTGGTCTGCCGCCAACGACGCCCCGTTTGTGGCGCTCGAGCCCTGGACCGGTCATACCACCACGGACACCGAGGACGACGTCTTTGAGCACAAGGTCAACACCATCACCTTGGCTCCCGGCGAGACGGACGAGCGCAGCTTTAGCGTTACCTTGCTCTAGAGGTTCCGCCGCTCGGTCGATGCTGCGCGCCGTCCAGAGCGATAATTTGTCATTCAAAAGGCAAGGCATGACCAGAAGGTTTATGCCTTGCCTTTTTCATGCCTAGTCGTTGGGGACGTTCTTGTTTGACTAGTCGTTTAAGAACGTCCCCAACGACTATCAATCGTTTTCAGTTCGTAAACTTGTATATATGCATTTATATATGCATTTGCTGGAGGTAGCGCTGAGCGGTATCCTGTTAAGTCGTCAGCATACGATTCAACAGGGAAGGCAGATTATGCATTCTCCCCATCAACGCGACGCGCATCCACAGCCGGTATGCAGCCGTCGCATCTTTTTGGGTAGCGCTCTCGCTGCGAGCGCTACTGTCGTCGCCGGCGCACTTGCCGGTTGCCAGCGCCCCTCCACGCTGGAAGTAGTTCAGCCCACGACGGGTGGCGGTCGCGACGACCCGTCCGATTCCGTTATCGGCAAGGATAAGATCCGCATTGGCATGGAGGCGGCCTACGCCCCGTACAACTGGCAGGTCTCCGAAGCCAGCGAGTACACCATCCCCATCGATAACGTGCAGGGCGCCTATGCCGACGGCTACGACGTGCAGATCGCCAAGATCGTCTGCAAGGCCCTCGGCGGCGAGCCCGTTGCCGTCAAACAGAGCTTCTCGGGCCTTATCGACTCGCTCAACAACGGCCAGATCGACCTCATCATCGCCGGTATGAGCGCCACGCCCGAGCGCGAGGAGTCCGTCGGCTTTTCCGACCCGTACTTTATCGGTTACTTTGGCCTGTTCGTAAAAGAGGGCTCGCCCTACCAGAATGCGACCAAGCTCAGCGACTTTAGCGGTGCCACGGTACTCGGTCAAAAGGACACCATGCTCGATACCGTCATCGACGAGATTCCGGGCGTTGTCCACAAGAACCCGGTCGATTCGGTCCCCACGGTGTTTTCGAACCTGCTGCAGGGCACCTGCGACGCCGTGACCTACAACACTGAGAACGAGAAGGGCTATATGGCCCAAAACCCGGGTATCGTGCCGATTCAATTTGCCGAGGGCGAGGGCTTTAAGCAGGAGGTCACGGCAAACGTCGGCTGTCGCAAGGGCTCGGACAAGCTGCTTAAGCTCATCGACAAGGCACTCAAGGGCATTAGCCAAGAGGAGCGCGACCAAATGTGGGACGCGTGCCTCGACCGTCAGCCGGCATAGGGAGGCAGCATGAAAACCATCAATCGCCTGGCCTCCTTTATCAAGGCCGACCACCGTTATGTATACCTGGGCACGAGCGTTATCGCGGCGCTCGGCCTGGCGTTTAGCCAGCGCAACCCCACGCCGCTGAGCTTCTTGGCCCCCACGGGCGTGTTCCAAGATTGCCTTTGGGCGATCCTGTGGGCGTGGCTCGTCGTGTCGGCGGCGGCGCTGGTCACCAAGCTTATGCACTGGAGCGACTATCGCGAAAAGTCGCCGTTCGCATCCGAGCGTTTCCGTCGTGGAGCACGCCTGGGCAGCTACGTCGTGGTCGCCATCGCGGCGATCTTTTTCGTGGACCGCTGCGTCATGTCGTTTATCGACCTGGTGCAGGTGAGCGTTGTCTCGGATTCCAACCCCAGCGACTTTTTGTCGAGCCTGGTCTACATGACCTACAAGAGCGGGGACTTCTTCATTCGCGGTATCGAGATCACCATCGCGCTTGCGACCTTCGGCACCGTCATCGCATTCTTCCTGGCGCTGCTCTTTGTGTTCTTGCGAATTCAGACCTTCGATCGCGTGGACAACGACCTGGTGCGCTTCTTTAAGAGTATCGGCCGCGGCTTTGCGACCATCTACTCCACCATCGTGCGCGGCACGCCCATGATGGTCCAGGGCCTGCTCATCTATTACGCGGGCTTCACCGTTTTGCGTGGCATGGGCTTCGAGACCGCCCAGGCCAACCAGATTTGGAGTACCTTCACCGCCGGCCTTGTCACCATCTCGCTCAACTCCACCGCCTACATGATGGAGGTCCTGCGCGGCGGCATCGAATCCATCGATCCCGGCCAGGCCGAGGCAGCGCGCTCGCTGGGCCTGTCGCAGTGGCAGGCTATGCGCAAGGTCGTGTTCCCCCAGGGCATTAAAAACGCTATTCCGGCACTCACCAACGAGCTCATCATCAACATCAAGGATTCGTCGGTGCTTTCGGTCATCGGCGTGTTTGACCTCATGTACGCCACCACCACCGTCGCCGGCGTGTACTACCGCCAGATGGAGGTCTACTGCGTGGCGCTCGTGGTCTACCTGATCCTGACGCTCGTGGCGAGCCGCCTGCTCGAGGCCTTTGGCAAAAAGCTCGGCGCCGAGGCCCCGGCAACGCTGCCCAGCTCCAACTAGGCTCAAGACGAGGAGAATCATCATGGCAGATACCGCCACTACCGGCACCGCGGCCGCCGCACAGACCAATGAGCCGCTCATCCGCGTCGAGGGCCTGCGCAAGAGCTTCGGCTCGCTCGAGGTGCTCAAGGGCATCGACCTGTCCGTTAACCCCGGCGAGGTCGTCACCATTATCGGCGCCTCGGGCTCGGGCAAGTCGACCTTCCTGCGCTGCCTCAACCTGCTCGAGACCCCGGACGCGGGCCACATCTGGTTCCACGGTCAGGACCTCACGGCCGAACGCTGCAACATCAACAAGCTGCGCGAGGACATCGGCATGGTGTTCCAGGGCTTTAACCTGTTCAACAACATGGACGTGCTCGACAACTGCACGCTCGCGCCCGTCACGCTCAAAAAGATGAGCAAGGCCGAGGCTGAAAAAATTGCGATGGAGCATCTGACGAGCGTGGGGCTCGAGAAGTTCGCGCACGCCGCCGTGGGTCGCCTGTCCGGTGGTCAAAAACAGCGCGTGGCCATCGCGCGCGCCCTGTGCATGAATCCGCAGATCATGCTGTTCGACGAGCCGACCTCCGCACTCGACCCCGAGATCGTGGGCGAGGTGCTCGAGGTCATGCGCAAGCTCGCGGCCGACGGCATGACCATGGTGGTCGTCACACACGAGATGGCCTTTGCCCGCACGGTGTCCGACCGCGTGGTCTTTATGGACAAGGGCGTAGTGCTCGAGGATGCCGCGCCGGCCGAGCTCTTCGGCAACCCTAAACACCAACGTACCCGCGAGTTCCTCTCGCGTTATCTCGAGGACAAATAACCGACCGCAAACGCTTATGTGGCAGGGCCGCTCCGGTGGGGCGGCCCTCGTCATCACAATCGAAAGGATGTCATGGCCGAGGTTTGGCGCTTCTTTGCGCATGAGGACGTTTTTGCCGATTTGGACAAGGCCGGCGCATGCGAGCGCCTGGGCCGTGTGCTGTCGTTTCCGACCATTTCGAGCATGGATGCCGAGGCAGTGGACTGGCAGCCGTTCGACGACCTGCGCGCCTATATGCAGCAGGCCTGGCCGCACGTATTTACAGCGGGTAAGGTCGAGCTCATCGATCATTCGTTGCTGGTGACGCTTTTCGGCTCCGACCCCGCACTCAAGCCCGTTGTGCTCATGGGTCACATGGACGTGGTCCCCGTGGTGCCGGGTACCGAGGACGACTGGACGTACGCCCCCTTTAGCGGGCATGTAGACGACACCTACATTTGGGGTCGCGGCGCCATCGATATGAAAGACCAGGTCGCAGGCATTCTCGAGGCGGTTGAGTATGCGCTGGCGCACGGTTGGCAGCACGAGCACACGCTGCTCCTGGCCTTTGGCCAGGACGAGGAGACTACGCAGTATGGCGCAGGCGCCATCGGCCGCGCGCTCGAGGAGCGCGGCATTGAGCTTGAGTACCTGATCGACGAGGGTGACTACCGCATCGTTCCAGCTGCCGAGTATGGCGCGGGCGAGGGCTGGCTTATGCATGCCGACCTTGCCGAGAAGGGCTACGCCGATATCGTGCTCAAGACGAAGAGCGAGGGCGGGCATTCGTCCAACCCCTACGGCGGCACATCGCTCGAGGTGCTGAGCCGTGCCATCACCGCAATCTGCGATATCGAATGGCCGGCGCGCGTGACCGACCTGCTTGCCGCGCAGCTCGTCGAGCTGGGGCTCTATACCGCCGATGAAATTGCCGCCAACGGGGGTGCCATTGTCCGCGATTGCCTCGCCAGCAAGAAGCTCTATCCGCTCGTGACCACCACCTGCGCGCCCACGCAGGTCGAGGGTGGCAGCACCGGCGCCAACGTAATGCCGCAGGATATGTGGGCCAATATCAATTTCCGTATGCTCGAGGGCACGAGCGTGGCCGACGTTGTGGCGCGCTGCCGTGAGGCGGTTGCCGGGGCGGACCTTGCCGGTCGTGTCGAAGTGGAGTTGGGCCCCGGCAGCTCCGAGCCTTCGCCGTCTCCGCGTGTCGGTGGACCGGGGCTCGAGGCCGTTCGCGCCATCGCCGCCCGCTATTTCCGTGATCCATTGGGGACAGAGGAAAACGGATCATTCGAGCCAGTGGCAATTGTGCCCTCGACCGTGATCGGTGCGACCGACGCTGCCAACTACCAGCGCATTTGCTCCGAGTGCATTCGCTTCTCGGCCTTTGTGGTCGACGATGACGAGTGCGATCGCGGCGTCCACGGCACTAACGAGCGCATCACTCGCCGCGCCTACCTCCAGGGTGTCCGCTTCCTCATCGCCCTACTCCAAACGCTCTAGCCATAAAGCAAGCCCTTGGTGCAATGGAGTCAGGTTTGTTTGCACCAATCATTCCGTGCGGGTTATATGCAGGTTTGCCTGCGCACGCTATCATGTATGGGTTAGACCGCAATTATGTACCCCATACGCGAAGGGATGCGCATGTATCTGAAGATCGACATGTTCTAGCTGGGCTTACCCCCGCAGCGGCGCCCCGCGTCCCATCAATTCTGCCGATTTTCACCTTCACGCATATAAAGGAGTCCGTCATGCGCGACAAGCTCGAAAAGATCATCAAGGCCTACGAGGAGCTCGAGAAGAAGCTTTCCGACCCGGCCGTCGCCTCCGATATCAAGGAGTTCACGCGTCTCAACAAGGAGTACGCGCACCAGTCCGACCTCATTGCCGCCTCGCGCGAGTACATCGGCGCGCTCGATGACATCGAGGCTGCCAAGGAAATGCTCCACGATACCACCGATGCCGATGAGAAGGAGATGCTCCAGATGGACATCTCCGAAAACGAGGCCAAGCTCCCCCAGCTCGAGGAAGACATCAAGTACATGCTCATCCCGAGCGACCCCAACGACGACAAGAACACCATTGTCGAGATCCGCTCCGCCGCCGGTGGCGACGAGGCGGCCATCTTCGCCGGCGACCTGTACAAGATGTATCAGCGCTTTTGCGAGTCGCGCGGCTGGAAGACTACCGTGCTCGACTCCAGCCCCAGCGAGGCCGGTGGCTTTAAGTCCATTGAGTTCAAGGTCGAGGGCGACCGCGTCTACTCCGTCATGAAGTACGAGTCCGGCGTGCACCGCGTCCAGCGCGTCCCCAAGACCGAGTCCCAGGGCCGCATTCAGACCTCCACGGCTACCGTCGCCGTGCTTCCCGAGGCCGAGGAGATCGACGTCCAGATCAACCAGTCCGACCTGCGCATCGACACCTACTGCGCCTCCGGCCCTGGCGGTCAGTGCGTTAACACCACCTACTCCGCCGTGCGCATTACCCATCTGCCCACCAACACCGTGGTGCAGTCGCAGGAGCAGCGCTCCCAGATCCAGAACCGCGAGGTCTGCATGCAGATGCTGCGTGCCCGTCTGTACGAGATGGAGCTCGAGAAGCAGCAGGCCGAGCTCGGTGCCGAGCGCCAGAGCCAGATTGGCCACGGCAACCGTTCCGAGAAGATCCGTACCTACAACCAGCCCCAGGACCGCGTGACCGATCACCGCATCGGCTTCAACTCCACCTACAACGGCGTCCTTCTGGGCGATCAGCTCGGCACCGTGATCGAGGCACTCGCCGCCGCCGAGCGTGCCGAGAAGCTGGCACAGGCTGTGTAGGTTCCGCCGTTCTACCGAACGGCGGACCAGCCGACGCTGCGCGGGCCGCATTTGGACAATCTGACGTTCAACTTCAAGGGCGCGACCAGAAGGTCAGCGCCCTTTCGTTTCACGTCACCTTGTCTCAAATGCGACCCGCTCGCTGTCCGTCCTCTACCTGCGGTGTTGCCTTGCTCCGGATGCGGTATGCTCAACCTGCGGCGCCTTAGATGTAGTCATTGGGGACGTTCTTAAATGACTAGGTTGGGTACATTGCTTTGAGATGTTATTTAATCGGCTTTGATGGCCATTAAGCCGGCTACCTGCTCAAAGAAATTAGCGGCATTCATCTGCTATCGAAAATAATGCTCAAAAAATCGTCCAAGAAGTCGCGTGTCATTTTTTGATGCGTCGCGCGTCAAGTGATTCGGCAAGTTCTTGGTTAGATATTGGTCAGTTTTGGGCAACCTTGTCAAAAGCTTGACGAATGCAGATTTAGACGTCGACGAATGAACATTTCAGGCAGGTTCCAAGCAAAATTCTGGGCTGATTCTCGATAATCGCTTCCAATCGTCCCTTGCCGCGTGCCGCCCTCGCGTACAATCTGCTCCGACATTCGCGCGCCGTCCGGCGCTTAAGAGGGGAGGGCCCCATGGCAAACGAGATTTGGACCATCAAGCGTTGTCTCGAGTGGACCAAGGAGTACCTGGCCGAACGCGGCGAGGAGCACCCCCGTCTTTCTGCCGAGTGGCTGCTGTGCGCCGCCACGGGCCTGGCACGCATTGACCTATATATGCGCATGGACGAGACGCTTAACGCGGCCCAGCTCGAGACCATGCATGCGGCCGTCGTTCGTCGCGCCAAAGGCGAGCCGCTGCAGTACATCACTGGCAGCACGCAGTTTCGCATGATTGACGTCGCGTGCGCTCCCGGTGTGCTCATTCCGCGCCCCGAAACCGAAATGCTCGTCGAGGAAGTCCTCAATCTGTCTCTTATACACATCTCCGAGCCCACGAGACGTAGAGGAATCTC
>CABSYH010000055.1:0-8584 GCA_902481965.1 uncultured Collinsella sp. | reverse complement strand
AGATTCCTCTACGTCTCGTGGGCTCGGAGATGTGTATAAGAGACAGTTACAGCATCGTAGCTATCGGCAAGGGCGTCGAGGATGCCCGGGTTTACGCCGGGCGTAAGCTTGAGTACAAATACGCGCGGGTCGATGCTGTCGTAGAAACGCACCGGGTTTTCGCCCTGATGCGTGCCGTGAAGCCCGTTGCGCACAATGCGGTCGTTGCGGATGTAGGCAATGGGCGGATAGTTGACACTAATGAACGCGTTAAAGCTCATGGTGCGCTGCTTGCGGGCGCGCGTGCCGGCAATGGCGACGCCGCCAAACACGATCGAGACGTCGTGTGAATGCTCGTCGAGCGCATAGAGCAGGCTCTGGTACAGGTTGAGCTTGGCATCGGTAAAGGGGTTGCCCATGGGCTTTTGCGAGCCGGTGAGTACGATGGGCTTGGGACTGTCCTGAATCAGATAGGAAAGCGCTGCCGCGGTGTAGCTCATGGTGTCGGTGCCGTGAAGGACTACGAAGCCGTCGTGATCGGCATAGCCTTCGACGATGACATCGCGGATGCGCATCCAGTCGCTCGGGCGCATATTGGTGCTGTCGATGTTCATGGGCTGCACGACGTCGAGCTCGCAGAGGCCCGAGATCTCGGGGACGCTCTGGGCGAGTTCCTCACCGGTCAGGGCGGGGGAGAGGCCGTTACCGTCCTCGGTCGATGCGATGGTGCCGCCCGTGGCGATGAGAAGGATGCGCTTCATGCTGGTATTCCTATCGTATTTGCCGCCACAGAGGCGGAGTCGTTCGGCAGTATTGTGGCACAGGGCGTCCAATGTTCAAACGTATTACATCATCTGTAACGTTTGGTAACACTTCAATTGCCGTCAAATAGGGGCCCTGGTCGTGCGTTTGCCGTGCACTGATGGCTGCGAGGGACGAGAAACCCCATATAACGTGTACACTATGAAAGCAATTTTCGTTTATTCGCGCGGGTGGGCACCGGCTCCCCGCCAACAAGAGGGGGAAACCATGGATCAAAAGGCTTCCGCAAAGGTCCTCGTACTCGACTTTGGTGCGCAGTACGGTCAGCTCATTGCCCGTCGCGTCCGCGACCTCAACGTGTATTCCGAGATCGTTCCCTGCGACATCTCGGCCGACGAGATTCGCGAGATGAACGCCTCTGCGCTCATCCTTTCCGGCGGCCCGGCTTCTGTGTATGCCGAGGACGCTCCGTCCATCGATCCCGCCATCTTTGACCTAGGCCTTCCCGTCCTGGGCTTCTGCTACGGTCATCAGATCACGGCCGTGACGCTCGGTGGCAAGGTCGGCCACTCCGAGGTGGGCGAGTACGGCCGCGCTACTATCACGCGCACGGCTGGCGCCAAGCTCTTTAACTCCACGCCTATGGAGCAGACCGTGTGGATGAGCCACCGCGACGCCGTGTCCGAGGTGCCCGAGGGCTTTACCGTTACCGCCAGCACCGACGTGTGCCCGGTTGCTGCCATGGAGTGCCCCGAGCGCAAGATTTTCACCACGCAGTTCCACCCCGAGGTCAAGCACTCCGAGTACGGTCAGCAGCTGCTGAGTAACTTCCTGTTTGAGATCTGCGGCCTGGAGCCCAACTGGAGCATGGACAACCTGGTCGAGACCATGACGGCCGAGTTCCGCGAGAAGGTCGGCGACGACCGCGTGATTCTGGCTCTGTCCGGCGGCGTCGACTCCTCCGTCGTGGCCGCCCTGGGTGCCCGCGCCGTGGGCAAGCAGATGACCTGCGTGTTCATCAACCACGGTCTGCTGCGCAAGGGCGAGCCCGAGCAGGTGGAGGAGGTCTTCACCAAGCAGTTTGACGTCGACTTTATTCACGTTCACGCCGAGGACCGTTATGCCGAGCTTCTGGCTGGCGTGACCGAGCCCGAGGAGAAGCGCCGCATCATCGGTACGCAGTTCTGGAAAGAGTTCTTCGCCGTGGCGCAGCAGCTCGAGACCGATGGCAAGCCGGTCAAGTACCTGGCTCAGGGCACCATCTACCCCGACATCATCGAGTCCGGCGCTCGCAAGACGGGTGGCAAGACGGCCACCATCAAGAGCCATCACAACTTGATCCCGTTCCCCGAGGGCGTGCACTTCGACCTCATTGAGCCGCTCGACCACTTCTTTAAGGACGAGGTGCGCGCGCTTGGTCTGGCGCTCGGCCTGCCGGGTCACATCGTGTTCCGCCAGCCTTTCCCGGGCCCGGGTCTTGCCATCCGCATCATCGGTGCGGTCGACAAGGAGAAGCTCGAGATCCTCAAGAACGCCGACGCTATCGTGCGCGAGGAGCTCGATGCCTACAACCAGCGTCTGTTTGAGCAGACCGGCGAGCGCAACTCCGAGCACAGCTGCTGGCAGTATTTCGCGGTCCTGCCCGACATCAAGTCCGTCGGCGTTATGGGCGACGAGCGCACCTACCAGCGCCCGATCATCCTGCGCGCCGTCGAGTCCAGCGATGCCATGACCGCCGACTGGGCCAAGCTGCCCTACGACGTGCTGGCCCGCATCTCCGGCCGCATCGTTGCCGAGGTTCCCGGCGCCAACCGCGTGTGCTACGACATCACGTCCAAGCCGCCCGCGACGATCGAATGGGAATAGTAAATAGCCCTTTGCGAGGGAGGTCGGATGCGGCCTCCCTCGTTTTTTATTTGCCTGCCATGGGCGCGTGTGTGCTGTGGTGTATGTGGTACATACAAGCCTGTCGTTCAATCTCTCAAGCTGTTTAGCTGGGATGATTGTTTGCTAGTACGTTTTAAAGTACTTTCAATTACCGAAGCAACGCCATCAATTTATTTCTAATATAATGCTGACCAGCAGATTGCTTTCGCCCGCAAGAGGTCGCTCGGACTGGTACTCAAAATGTACTCACGACGTTTTGAGTATCGATTTGCTGGTACTCACAGACGGTAAAAACGGGTGCCAACCTCGATATATTCGCTATCCCCTTCGAATCGTCAACGAATACTGAAAAGTGATTGAGTGTTACATAGCTCAAATTAGTCTACGTAATTACGTAATTACGTATTCTGCCGTAAAATGATTTCGGTCAATTAAGGAACGTAGAACAGGTCAATTCGGAGGGGCGACCATGGAGGAAGATCAGGCTGTTCATGCCGAAAAGGAGCTGGATAAGTTCACGCTCTCGATAACCCGTGAGGATAAGCGGGCTCTTAAGTCCTATGCCGCGCGCCAGGATAAGACGGTGGCTAAAGTCCTGCGCGAATGGATTGACGAGAAGTGTAAGGGGGAGAAGTGATGTCTCAGACGCAAGCAGTCGTTCAGAACCTTGTTGATCGCGCTGTCAAGCTGGGCGATCGTCAGCTCGCTGCCGACATCCGCGCCTTTGCGGCGCAGCGCCAGTTTGGGCTTGTATTTGAACACAACCGTCCAGAGCGACTTCGCCTTTATGGCAAACCTATCATGGAGGGCGATGTCGTACAGGTGCTTCCCGAGCGCGGTAAAAAAGAGGACTCTAGCTCCCAACTGCTATGGTTGGTAAATGCCGTTCGGGGGGGGGTTGCTGATCTAAAGCCATATCAATCGCCCTCATATGACGAAAACGAATGTGAGCCCCGCTCCGTTGCTGTCGACGATGTCGTGCCTGTTGCTGAATATGATCAGCCGATTTATGCTGGCCTCAAAGAGACCGGGCGTGTCGAGCGCGCTAGCGATAAGCCCTATCAAGTAGTCATTAACGGCGAAAACTACCATGCTCTTGAAACCTTGGCCTTTGCCTATGCAGGCAAAGTGGACTGCATATATATTGACCCACCCTATAACACTGGCGCCCGCGACTGGAAATACAACAACGATTACGTCGACGGCTCCGACGCCTATCGCCACTCCAAGTGGCTTGCCTTCATGGAGCGCCGCCTCAAGCTCGCCAAGCAGCTGCTCAACCCCAACGATTCCGTACTCATCGTGACGATCGACGAGAAGGAGTACGCAAGGCTCGAGCTTCTTTTAGAGAGCGTTTTTCCCAACGCGACCGGTATCCAGACGGTTTCAATCACCATAAACAAGAACGGGGTTGCCCGCGGCAACCAGTTCAAGAGAGCTGACGAGTACGCTGTCTTTTGCTTTTTTGGCACCGCCGCGCCGTGCCAAGTGGACCGCAGACTCTATTCCGTTGAGTTCGGAGAACTTGAGGAAAAAGTGGCTGATGACGCGTCGAGCAGCCGCTCCCAACGTAAAGTACGTTGGGAGTGGCTGCTGAGGGGCGGTCCCAATGCCGCTCGCACCGCAAGGCCGAACCTCTTCTATCCCATCTATATCGATGAGGAGACCGCGACCATTAAGGAGCTCGGCGCTTCTCTCCCCCTTGAACAAGACTGGACAAAGATACCGACAAAAACGGGTCTCAGGGCAGTTTGGCCTATTAGGACCGATGGCCGAGAGGCGACTTGGAGGATCTCCCAGAATGCTCTACAGGCCAAGCTTGATCGCGGGTGCGCAAAAGTAGGTGAGTACAACAAAAAGAGTGATCGGTACTCCCTCCTTTACCTAGGAGATTCCCAAGAGGAGCGTCTCAAGAATGGAGAAATTAAACTTATCGGCAAGGCTGAGGATGGGTCCTTGCTTCTCGAAGAGCAGGGAGAGCGCTCTGCCATTCCAACAACTGTTTGGAGTGGCACGCAGTTCTCTGCCGGTGAATACGGGAGCCGATATATCAAAAAGTTCATCGGCGATAGGCGCTTCACATTTCCAAAGTCCCTTTATGCGACCGAGCTCTCAATCGCTTCCGTTGTTGCCGACAAGCCCGACGCCCTTGTAGTCGATTTCTTCTCAGGATCGGGCACCACGGCACATGCCGTCATGCGCTTGAACCATCAGGACGGCGGGCGCAGGCGCTCCATCAGCATAACGAATAACGAGGTCTCCGAGGACGAATCCAAAAAGCTCACCAAGCGCGGTCTTCGTCAGGGCGACCCCGAATGGGAGGCACTGGGCATCTGCCAGTACGTTACCAAACCTCGCGTCACGGCGGCCATCACGGGCAAGACGCCCGAGGGCGATTCCATCAAGGGTGACTACAAGTTCACCGACGAGTTCCCCATGGCCGACGGCTTCGAGGAAAACGCCGTCTTCTTTGACCTCACCTACGAAGACCCAGACGCCGTCGAGCTGGGCGTGGCCTTCGAGGAGATTGCGCCCCTGCTCTGGCTGCGCGCTGGTTCGCGTGGCAGCATCATCAAGCACGAGCAGCCGGGCTTTGCCATGGCCGACGCCTACGCCGTCCTTTTCGACTTTGCTTCGGTCGGCTCTTTCATAGACGCTGTCAAGCAGAATGCCAGCATAGGGTGCGCCTATGTGATCACGGACGACACGGCTCGATACGCCTCCGTCAAGGCACAACTGCCTGGGCTCGACGTCGTCCGCCTGTACGAGAACTACCTGCAATCGTTCAAGATTGCCGCCGAGGATGCGGTGAGGTAAACATGAGAGTCGAACTTAAGGATTTCCAAGCCGGTGCGGTCGCGACCCTGGCGAACAAGTTGCAGTCGATGCGCCGACGCTACGAGCAGGACGGCGAGCTGTCCTCGATATGCCTCGCATCTCCCACGGGGTCGGGCAAAACGGTCATGTGCGCAGCGACGATTGAAGCGCTCTTCTTCGGAGACGACGATCTGAGCCTCATGCCCGACGAGAATGCCGTCGTTCTTTGGCTCTCGGATTCCCCGAGCCTGAACGAGCAGACGAGCGTGCGTTTCTCAAACGTGGCGGACAAGCTAGCAGACAGCATCCTTGACAGGCGCCACCTGGTCACAATTACCAACGACTTCGGAGCCGCGCACGACATTCTCGAGCCGCGCCACGTCTATTTCCTCAGTAAGGACCTACTCAGTAAGAACGGCCTGCTCACCAAGGGTAGTGAGGCCAACTCCGGCCGCGTGTTCTGGGACATCCTTGACCGCACCATCAGGGACCCGGAGCGTAACCTCTATCTGTTCATAGACGAGGCCCATCGCGGTCTGGGGGCCAATGCCTCGAGCGAGCGCGGCACCGCGACGATCTACGCCAGCCTCATTGATGGGCTCGACGGCCGTGCAGCGATGCCCATCGTCGTCGGGGTCTCTGCCACGCCGCAGAGGTTCGAGGCGGCCATGGACCAGCGCGCCGATCGCGTGCGTATGCCAAAGGTCGCTGTGACCCCTCGCGAGGTCCAGGAGTCAGGTCTGCTCAAGGACATCATCGAGTTGCGCGTGCCAGAGAAGGACGACCCTGTCGAGCACCAGTACCTCACTATGGCGTGCGAGCGCTATGCCTTGGCCTGCCGCGAGTGGAGCGAGTACTGTGCCCGTGAGGGCGAGAGCCCCGTCAACCCGCTGCTGCTCATCCAAGCGGCGGACAACGCGAGCAGCTCGGCCCTGGCTGAGATGTGCGACCAGATCACGAGCCTGGTCCCCGGCCTTTCCGAGGCGATGTCGTTCGCCAACGTCTTCGGCGAGCATAAGGACATCGCGGCGGGAAAATACCTCATTCCCTATGTCGAACCCGAGTTCGTTCAGGACGCCTCGCGCATTCGCGTGCTCTTCGCCAAGGAGGCTGTCTCCAACGGATGGGACTGCCCGCGAGCGGAGGTCATCTTCTCGCAGCGCAGGCGTTCGGACTCGACCTATATCGCACAGCTCGTGGGGCGTATGGTGCGCACCCCACTTGCGCGGCGCATCGAATCCGATGACCTTTTGAATTCCGTCGCCTGCTACCTGCCCCAGTTCAATCCCGAGAGCACTCAGGACGTGGTCGACTACCTCATGGGCCGCAAGGACGACATGGGCGAGAGCTCCATCGGCAAGCAGAACATCGTTCTCAACCCCGTGACCATCACGGCAGCTGCGCCCAAGTCCGAAGCCGACTACCAACAGGAGCTCAAGGCGTACGAGGAGAACGAGAAGGCCATCGAGGCGGCGCGGCGGGCACAGCCCGGCTACCAGGCGCCGCTTGCCGGCATCGCGATTCAGGAGCCGTTGGACATGCAGGGAACGCAGCCCTCGCTTGCCTCGGGGGTCAGGCCCGTCGACGTCCCGGCGCCAGAAGCGGAGCCGGCGCCTCAGCCCGCAACGGGCAACTACGTTGCCGCGTCTGCCCCGCAGCAACCTGCGACACCTGAGCCAAGTTCCGCACAGACCGAGCCGACCCAGCCCGTCTCAATCGTAATACCCGTGCCCATGGCAAAGCCCAAGCCGCCCACCAAGCGCGAGCAGTCTTTCACGCATCAGGAGTGGCAGGGCATCCGCACAGCCTTCGATTCCATTCCCGTGCAGCGCATTCCGAAAAAGGCCAGGAACGAATTCCAGAGCCTGGTTAAGACGGCGACTCTGCTTGTCGAGACTGGCCTCGATGTCAATGCCGCGGCCGACGTGAAAAAACAGTTCGTCCAGAAGCTCAAGGGATACATCGTTGCTAACGAGGACGAGTACCGCGAAGCCAAACACGACGTAGAGGTTGCCGAGACCGTCAAGATCACGCTCGACAAGCTCAACGAGACCGAGGACCAGGAGCAGGAGGAGGCCCGCACGGACGCCGAGGGCCTCAGAAAGGCCGCCCGCGACGCCGACATGCATTTCACTAAGGAGTTTGCGAATGAGTATCGTCGCGCCAACTTCAAGGAGCTTGGGCGGCCCGAGTGCGACCTGCGCCTTGCCGCAGCGGTGCGCACGCAGGCCATCGTTGATGCGCTCGAGGGCTGGGCGGCTCAATGCCGAAAGGAATACTTCGATAAGGTCGATGGATCTGGCGATTATGACTACCTTAACGACGCGGCAAAGCAGCGCTACGACGAGCTGGCCCGTGAAACCGAGGGCAAGCGCCTCACAAAGATAGAGTGGCCCACGTCTGCCAGCACGTCGGACGACTTCGCTAAGTATCCGTGCCATATCGTGCAGAAAGAGGACGGCCTCTGCCCGCTCGACCTGAACCCGGCGGAAGACTATATCGTTAGGAACGAATTGGCAAAGAATCGCACGGTTGCCTTCTATCGCAATCCGTCGGGCAGCATGTCTGCCAAGGCGTTTTCGATCCCGTACATGTCTTCGGTGGGGCGTAAGGCCCTGCACCCGGACTTCCTCTTTTTCGTGAAGGATGCAGCGGGCGTCATCAGGCCGTCCATCGTTGACCCTCATGGCGAGTTCCTCGGCGACACGCTAGCAAAGCTTAGGGGCTATGTGACCTATCTGCGCGATTATCCCGATGTGTTCAAGCAGGTACTCTTCGTCGGGGATATGGGCGAGGGCGTGTACAAGGTGCTCAACCTCTTGCGATCCGATGTGCAGGATGCCGTGATGGGCTACAGCGATGTCGACTGTAAGGCGCTCTTCTACGGCTCCTTCGCAAACGACTATCACTAGGATTGTCGGGATTTGCCTGGCGGGCGTCTCGGATCATATACCAGAACCGAATAAGTAAGGCTCGCTAAGGCGGCCGTCCGTTAGGGGCGGCCGCCTCTCTTCAGTCTTGACCAATGATTTCAAGCGTTTCGGTGGCATTCGCCGGTCATGACCTCGTATCCGTTACGTGGGTGGCACCTCCGCTACGCCGCGTCAAGGGGGCCCATGAGACCCCGCACAAACCTCCG
>CABSYH010000054.1:0-8858 GCA_902481965.1 uncultured Collinsella sp. | reverse complement strand
GTCATCACCGATGGCGAGTTTCGCCGCAGCTACTGGCACCTCGACTTTATGTGGGGGCTGAACGGCGTCGAGCGTCGCACCTCGCGTACGGGCTATATGTTCCACGACGAGGAGACCACGGCCGATACCGCCGTGGTGACCGGCCCCATCAGCGGCGAGAACCACCCCTTCGTCGAGCACTTTAAGTTTGTCAAGGCGCTTGAGGGCGAGGGCCACGTTGCACGCCAGACCATCCCGGCGCCGATTCAGACGTTCTCCGAAGTCACGCTCGACCGCTGCGATGGCCAGCAGGAGAGCTTGCGTGCTGTCTATAAGACCGACGAAGATCTCGCCGATGCCATCGCCGCAGCATACCGCACCGTGATTGCCGACCTGTATGCCGCAGGCTGCCGCAATATCCAGTTTGATGACTGTACCTGGGGAATCTATTGCGATACCGATTTTGTGGCAAAGACCGGCATGAGCCCGGATGATCTGCAAAAGGTGAGCGAGCTGGGTGTGGCGCTCAACAATGCCGCCATCGCGGGCAAGCCCGACGATCTGGTCATCAACACGCATGTATGCCGCGGCAACTACCACTCCACCTACGCTTTTGAGGGCGGCTACGACCCCATCGCGCCGTACCTGTTTGCGCATGAGGACGTCGATGCGTTCTATCTGGAGTTCGATACGCCGCGCGCCGGTGGCTTTGAGCCGCTCAAGTACGTTGCCCCCGGCAAGAAGGTCGTGTTGGGCCTGGTGACCACCAAGGCGGCAGAGCTCGAGAACGAGGATGTTATTGTCGAGCGCATCCGCGAGGCGGCAAAGTACGTGCCGCTCGAGAACCTGTATCTGTCTCCGCAGTGTGGCTTTGCCAGCTGCGAGATTGGCAACAAGCTGACCGAGGACGAGCAGTGGGCAAAGATTGCACTGGTCAGGCGTATTGCCGAGCGCGTTTGGAAGTAACGCTACCGCCCGCGGCGCCGGAGCGTGCGAGAAATTACATATCGCGTACAATGGTTCGGATCGTATCGTTCGGGCAGGTAATCCGCTATGCTCGAGCGCCCTTCCATTCTGAAAGGGCATCCGTGTCCCAGTCTTTGACGCCCGCCGTCACCGATGCCATCTACGATGCGTCATCGCTCGGCCGCCCGCGCATGTTTTTGCTCGGTCTACATATGCGCGTGGGCACCATTTTTAATGCGTCAGTATCCATCGTATGCCACGCGCCATTCGTAGATCGGTTTGGGCAAAGTGGTTGCCGGGGTTGAGCTCCAGCGTTGTTGGAATGCCGCGATCGACAAGCAACGCTTCCATGGCGCGTGTGCCTTCGAGGACGTGTCGCATCATGCGGTTGGGCGTCTTGGTTTCTTTTTTGCCGAGTGACAGGTAGACGGCGCCGGGCGCGTTCGGCATCCTGTGCTCGTGCGCATAGTCGATAAAGCCAGGAAACCAAAGGGACCCCGATGCGCTTGCGGCGCGGTCAAAGGCATCGGTTTGCCAGAGGGCCCAAAGCGAAAAGAGACCCGCCAGCGAATAGCCGGCAATGCCACGCCAGGCAGGTGGCTGTGGGAGTGATAATTCGACCTTTGGGATTATCCGGTTCAGCAGTTCATCGAGAAATCCGGACGCCTGACCGCCAAAGGGTTCGGCATCGCGTACAGTTCCGTCGCATTCCCAAGGGCTCAGCTCGCGATTCCAGTTGAGGCCGCCAATGGCGACAAGGGTAAACGGTGGGCAGTCGAGCTCTCGGCAGCACTTATATACCTCGATGCCGTCACCCATGACCACGGGAAGGTAGATGATCGGTGCGCTTTCGGCATGCATTGAATGAACGGTTATCTGCTTTTGGCACGCTTCCATGACGGGCTTCTCTCGGCGTTGTGATATCGACAGCCCCAATTGTCGCACGCCGACGCATACGCGCTACCGAAAAGAAAAGCGCGGAGCCGCTCGATGCGACTCCGCGCTTTGGTGTTCTGCTTTGGCAGCTTTGCCGCTACGCTACAAAGAAGTAGACGAGGAAGGCGAGGGCTGCGATCCACATGAGCGGCTTGATCTTGGAGGCCTCGCCCTTAAAGAGCGCGACGATCACGTAGGCGATAAAGCCCAGGCCAATGCCGGCAGAGATGGAGTAGGTGAAGGGCACGCCGGCGATAATCATGAACGCCGGGAAACCCTGCGACACGTCGGACCAGTCGATCTCGGAGGCCTCGCTCATCATGAGGTAGCCGACGTAGACCAGGGCACCGCAGGTGGCGGCGCTGGAAACGATGGTGACGATGGGGGAGAAGAACGCGGCGAGAATGAACAGCACGCCGGTGGTGACGGAGGTGAGGCCCGTGCGGCCACCGTCGGCAGCGCCAGAGGTGGACTCGACGAAGGTGGTGATGGAGGAGACGCCCATGAAACCGCCCACAGCGGCGGCGGCGGAGTCGACGATCAGGATCTCCTTGATATTCTCGACGTTGCCGTCGTCGGTGAGGAACTCGCCCTGCTTGGCCACGGCCATCGCGGTGCCCATGGTGTCGAAGAAGTCACTCATGAGCAGCGAGAACGAGATGACGAGGAGCGCGGGGTCGGTAAGGACCTTGACGATGGCAGGCACGCCGCCGGCGTCGGCGATGGGGCCACCGATGCTTGAGAAGTCGAGCGGGGCGATGATACCGGTCGGAGCCTGGGTTACACCTAGGGGGATACCGGCGATGACGGCGACGACGATGCCGATGAGCAGCGAGCCGGGGACGTTGCGGCAGGCGAGGGCGACTGTCACCAGGATGGAGATGATGCCGACGATGAAGGTGGGGGAGGTGATGTCGCCCAGACCGACGAGTGTACCGGCGCCAGCGGTGATAATGCCGGCATCGCACAGGCCAATCATGGCGATGAACAGGCCCAGACCCACCGAGATGGCGTGACGCAGGACAACCGGGATGGCGTCCATGATGGCCTCGCGCAGGCCACAAAGCACGAGCAGCAAGATGACGACGCCCTCAAGGAAGATGACGCTCATGGCCACGTGCCAGTCACCGCCGCAGACGGTGGTGGTGATTCCGGCGATCATCGCGTTGACGCCTAAGCCCGACGCGCAGGCGAGCGGGCGGTTTGCGAAGATGCCCATGCAGATGGTCATGATGCCGGCGCCCAGGCAGGTGGCGCAGGCGAGCGCACCCGCATCGATGCCAGCGCCCGAGAGCACCGCGGGGTTGACGGCGATGATGTAGGCCATCGCCAGGAATGTTGTCAGTCCAGCGCGTAGTTCGGTCCCGATTGTGGACTTGCGCTCGCTGACGTGAAATAGTTCGTCCATGCATACCCTTTCCTTGTTCGGCCCCGAGTTTAGGCCGATCGACACGAACGCTCTCACTATAGCCCCTTTACGACGCTGTTGTTCCTCGCATGTTGATGTTCGGCGCTTTGCGGCAGACGGACGGTATTTTTCGCATGAAAATGTGTGGGTACCGTATACTTAAGCGGTTACAACGACCCCTATGGAGGAACGTATGATTAAAGAGCTTTGCCACGACGAGGCTATCCTGTCCCAGCGTTGCGAGGTTGCGACCGTCGAGGACGAGTCGGTTGCTCAGGACCTGATCGATACCATCAAGTCGCTCGATGATGCCGGCTGCCTTGCCGCTAACCAGATTGGCGTTACCAAGAAGGTCTGCGTCTACCTGGACGACGCCGGCGAGCCCCATGTGCTCTACAACCCCCGTCTGGTGTTTGGCCTGGGTGCCAGCAAGATGGAGGAGAGCTGCCTGACGCACGGGGAGGTCACCAAGTCCACGCGCTTCATCAAGTGCAAGGTTGCCTTTGACCAGATCGTCGACGGCAAGATGAAGGAGTGCCGCCGCGACTACGCGGGCTTTGAGGCACAGATGATCCAGCATATGATCGATCACTGTCTTGGAAAGTTGGTCTAAGGGGACCAAAGCACCGCACCTTGCCGCTCAATCGTCGCTCGCGTACCTTAAGTACGCTTCGCTCCTCTTTCGTGGCAATCTGCGGCACTTTGACCCCTTAGACGACCTGCGGGGTTAACTTGGTTGAGTTTATCCTGCTTGAATAGCCCGGGCATGACATTGTTGTCATGTCCGGGCTTTTGTGTTTAGCGCCTTTTTGTTTGGAGACAATGAAATTAGCAAGAACGTAAAGCTAGGAGGCGCTATGTGTACGAGTATTCGATTTACCGATAATTCTGGCCACATGTATCTGGGCCGCAATCTCGACTGGAGCTTTGACTACGGCCAACAGGTTCGCGTGATGCCGCGCGGGTTTCACATTCCGTATTCGTTTATCGACGACGCGACAGCGGCGCACGCGGTGATCGGTATGTGCATCGATTACAGGAACTACCCTATGTTCTTCGATTGCGGCAACGATGCGGGCCTCGCCGTGGCGGGTCTCAATTTCCCGGGTTATGCCGAGTATGCCGAGGGCCCTGTCGACGGCAAGACCAATATCGCGGCCTATGAGTTTCCCCTGTGGGTGGCAGCGACGTTCTCGACGGTCGATGAGGTCGAGGCCGCGCTGCGCGACACGGTGATTGTCGCCAAATCTGCCGGAGAGGGGCTGGGCGTGTCACTGCTCCATTGGATTATCGGCGACAGCCAGCGCAGCATCGTGGTCGAGATGATGGCTGACGGCCTGCATGTATACGACGATCCGGTCGACACCCTTGCCAATCAGCCGACCTTCCCGTGGCATATGGAAAACCTACGCACCTATATCACCGCCACAAGCGATTTTCCGCAAACGGCGACGTGGCGTGGCGCCGAGCTTAAGCCCTATGGAGCCGGTGCCGGCATGCGCGGCATTCCGGGCGATTGCTATTCGCCGAGCCGTTTTGTAAAGGCGGCGTACCTCAATGCCAATTACCCACAAAAGGAGAGCGAGACCGAAAACGTCGTTCGCATGTTCCGCTCGCTCGAGGGCGTGGTGATGATCGAGGGAGCGTCCAGGATGGGCGATGGCAAGTTCGAGAAGACTATCTACACCGGATGCTTTAGCGCGCGCACGGGCAATTATTACTACGCGATGTATGGGGATCCGTCGATTCGCTACGTGAGCCTGATGGATGCTGAGGGCGCGAGCCCCGATAGGCTCGTGGTTCCCGAGCCGCGCCGTTCGTAGCCGATAGCTTTACCGCAATGCAAAACGGCCCTGCATCTCCCGTGAGGTGCAGGGCCGCTTTCGTTGATTTGTGACGTCGCTAGAAGTTGGCGTCGTTGAGTTGTTCACTTTCGAGGCCGTCGAGCTGTTGCTGTTCGGGCGTATCGGCGACGCTCTCGAGCAGCTCGGTGGGATCGACGTTCATGTCCCTACCGGCCTCGTTGCCGTTGACCAAGTCGTCCGAGAAGATGTCGACTTCCATTTCCTCGGCCTCTTCAATCTGAACCTCGAGCGGTACCTGGGTGCGCACGAGCTTAACGGCCGGGCGCATGCGGGCAAACAGCGGCACGTACTCGATGATGATGGCAGAGTTCTCGAGACCGTACCAGCGTGCCGGGCTTCCGCAAGCGCGGCGGACGGCGTACTTGATGGCCATCACGCGGTGGTCATTGCGGTTGATGTCCGTTTCGGGGGCAAGCATCTTGCGCAGCATGCAAAAACGGAAGTCGCCCACGTTGCCGCGCGTCTCGTAGATGGAGTAGGTGTGGTGCTGCGGCGGCAACTCACCCGAGGCCATCAGGTCGCCAACGATCTGGCGCAGGTAGGCGTTGATGCGCTGATTGACCTTAAAGCCCAGGTCCAAGCGCACGCGGAACAGGAAGTCTGTGCCAAAGGTCTCAACGGAATACTCGTGCGTATAGGGCTCGTCGGTAACGTGTACGTTGATGAACCAATATGCCTTGGCGCGCTTGGGGTGCTTGTCCAGGATGGAATAGAGCACGTCGCGGTCGAGCGTGAGCGGGTCGGGGCTGTTGGTGAGGAACACCAGATTGTCGGCGAGCACGGGGTAGGTCTCGTCATTGCGCAGGCGGTTGATCTGGTCGATGTACTTGGAGACGGGCAGCAGAATCGTCTGCGTGCGCTCGATGGCGGTGCCGCGACGCCACACATACATAAGGCCGAACAGCAGTGCGGCCAGGAAGATCATGACGTAGCCGCCGTCAAAGAACATGGTGAGGCACGAAGCGAAGAAGCACAGCTCAATGGCACCAAAGAGCAGGGCAAAGATGCAGGCGGCCAGCTTGTGCTTGAGGATGCCGGCGATATAGCTCGTCAGCAGCGTGGTGATCATGAGCATGGTCACGGTGATGGCTAGGCCATAGGCGCTTTCCATGCGCTCGGAGTTCTGGAACAGCAGCACGATGAAGATGCAGCCGACCCACATGATGTTGTTGACGAGCGGAATATAGAGCTGACCCTTGGTGTCGCTGGGGTAGTGGATGCGCAGGTGCGGCATAAGGTTGAGGCGCGTTGCCTCGGATACCAGCGAGAACGAGCCGGTGATGAGCGCCTGCGAGGCGATGATGGCCGCCACGGCCGAAAGCACAATGGCAAAGGGGCGCAGGGGCTCGGGAAGCATTATATAGAACGGGTTAACGATATCCATCGCGAGCATCTGGGGGTTGGAGTTATTGGCGAGTAGCCAAGCTCCCTGACCCAGATAGTTGAGGATAAGGGCCGCCTTAACAAATGGCCAGGATGCATAGATGTTTGCCTTGCCCACGTGGCCCATGTCCGAGTAGAGTGCCTCGGCACCGGTTGTCGACAGGAAGGCAAAGCCGAGCACCATAATGCCCGAGTGGTTGATGGGCGAGAACAGGAACATGATGCCGCGGATGGGGTTGAGCGCGCGCAAGATGGACAGGTTGCCGAGCATGTTGAACAGACCGGCGCCTGCCAGGAACAGGAACCACAGCGTCATGAGCGGGCCGAAGAGCTTGCCGATTGACGAGGTGCCGGCGCGCTGCATGGCAAATAGGCCGCAGATAATGATGATGGTGATGATGATCACATTGGTCTGACCGTCACCCAATAGTGCGTGGCCCCACTCGATGGCACGCAGGCCCTCGATGGCTGTGGTGACCGTGACGGCGGGGGTGAGGATGCCGTCGGCAAGCAGTGCCGCACCGCCGATCATGGCGGGCAGAATCAGCCATGGTGCCACCTTGCGTACGAGGCTGAACAGGGCGAAGATGCCGCCTTCGTTGTGGTTGTCGGCCTTCATGGCGATTATCACGTACTTGACCGTGGTCACGAGCGTCATGGTCCAGATGACGAGCGAAAGCGCGCCCAGGATCATGTCCTCGCTGACGGTACCGATGCCGCCGTTGTTGGCGACGATTGATTTCATGGTGTACATGGGGCTCGTGCCGATGTCGCCATAGACGACGCCGAGCGTTACGAGCAGCATGCCAGCGGAGAGGGGGATGGCTCCGTGCCCGCCTTGCCCGCGCTGGTCTTGGAGGTTTGCCTCCAGTTTATTGTGTGCCACGAGGACTCCCTTAGACATCCGGTTATCTGTCTAGGACAAAAAACTTTATGCCGTCTTTATACATACAAGAGCAGTTTGGCACATCGGGTTATTTTAGACAATAATCCTCAGCTGGTGATTATTTATCTACGCAGGTAGCATTTCAAAGCAGGGGCTTTTAAGCACGTACTGTCTGGGCGATGCCAGCCTTGGCGTTTGCGCGTTTGCCGGCGAGTTCGCAAAAAATCGCGCCGCCGATGATAAGCGCGGCACCCATCAGGCGGACCGGTGTTATGGCTTCGCCCAAAAGGACGGCCGAGAACACGACGGCCGAAAGCGGCTCGAGGTAGCCGACGACCGCGACGGTCTGGACGGGCAGCTTGGCGACGGCGCTAAAGTAGAGCAGGCAACCGATGCCGGTGTTGATGACGCCGAGCATGACGACGGCGCGCCAATCAATACTGGCGGCGACGCCGGCGGACAGGAATGAGGGGGCGCCCTGCGTGATGAGCGTGAGGACCAGCGCGGTCACAAAGGCGGCGCTCACCTGGAGCGTGGAGTTCTCGAGGCCTTCGATGTGTGGCGCACCCTTGCTAGCGATGACCATCAGCGCATAGCAAAATGCCGAGGCGATACCGCAGACAATACCCGCAATGGGCATATTGCCGCCTAGACCTTGTTCTGCAATGAGAAAAGCACCGCAGGCGACGGCGATAAACCCGGCGATTTTGCCGCCGGTCAGTTTTTCACCAAAGATGAGTGGGGAGAGCGCCATAACGATGATGGGGCCACAGTAGTACAGCAGCGAGGATACGCCGACGCCGATCGTCTGGTAGGCGCGGAACAGAAAAATCCAGCTGGCGCCCAGCGCGGCTCCCGAGAGGAGGAGGGCTGCGGCTTCGCGGGGGCGAGATGGCGCCTGCAGCTTATGGCGTTGGGTGATGGCGAGGATGGTGACAAGCGAGAGCGCGCCCAAAAACGTGCGCAGTAGCACGATATCGGAGCTCGGCAGCGCGATGGCAGCGGCGATGATGCCGTTGGAGCCAAACAATAGCAATGCTGCTAAGTACGTAAACAGTCCGTTGTTCATGCGCTGACATCCCCTCTATATCCGAGCATGTTCACTATGGGTGAACTGGCTTTAGAAGAAAAGCGAATATAATGCATGGGTAACATGACAAAAAACTCATGCAAAGGTGGAGGCCTGGAGTGGAAACGAATATTCAAAAGATGCAGGTGCTGCTCGAGACCGTGCGCGCCGGCAGTTTTACGCGCGCCGCCGAGCGGCTGAGCTATTCACAGTCGGGCGTGAGCCGCATGGTGGGCGACCTTGAGGCAGACTGGGGTTTTAAGGTGCTCGATCGCAGCCGCGAGGGCGTGGTGCTTTCTGCCGACGGGCGGCAGGTCATGCCGGCAGTCGAGGCGTTATGCGAAGCTGTCTCTTATACACATCTGA
>CABSYH010000053.1:0-8915 GCA_902481965.1 uncultured Collinsella sp. | reverse complement strand
CTCTCTATTCGTCGGCAGCGTCAGATGTGTATAAGAGACAGCTACGATGTAGATCTCGCGACGGCTCTTGTCCTTGGAGCGGCAGTCGATGAACTTCTGCACTCGGTTGGCCATGTCGGTCTTCTGCTGCAGGTTGGTCTTGATGCTCTGGCGCGTTTTCTCGGCATTCTCGCGCGAGCGCTTGTTGATGAGCACCTGCTCCATGATCTTGTTGGCGGCGTCTTTGTTCTCGATCAAGTAGGTCGAGAGGCGTTCCTTAAAGAATGCCGTCATGGCCTGCTGGATAAAGCGGTTATTGATGGCCTTCTTGGTCTGGTTCTCGTAGGACGTCTGAGTGGAGAAGCAGTTGGTCACCAGCACCAGGCAGTCCTGGACGTCTTGCCATTTAATGCCGCTCTCGTTTTTGTTGTATTTGCCCTGTTGCTTGATGTAGGCATCGATGGCGCTAGTGAGGGCGCTGCGGGCGGCCTTCTCGGGCGAACCGCCGTTCTCGAGCCACGATGAGTTGTGGTAGTACTCCTGCATCGTGAAGGTGCGCGAGAAGCACATACACGCGGTGATCTTTACGTTGTAGTCGGGCAGGTCCTCGCGGTCGCGACCGCGACGGTCGGCCTCGATAAAGAAGGGCTCGGTGAGGTAGTCGGTACCGACCTTCTCGAGCACGTAGTCCTCGATGCCCTTGGGATAGCAAAAGTCCTCTTCGGAAAACTCGCCATCGTCGCCCTCGATGCGCAGGCGGAAGGTCACGTTGGCGTTGACCACGGCCTGACGGCGCATGGTCTCGCGATACCAATCGTGGGGAATGCTAATCGAGGTAAAGACCTCAAGATCGGGGCGCCATTTGATGGTGGTGCCGGTGCGGTTCTCGTCGCTGGGCTCAATCTCGAGTGCCTTCTTCTTGGCACCGACGACCTTGCCCTTCTTAAAGTGTAAGGAGTACTTGTTGCCGTCGCGCCAAACCGTGACGTCCATGTATTCGGAGGCGTACTGGGTTGCGCATGAGCCCAGGCCGTTGGTGCCGAGCGAGAAGTCGTAGTCGCCGCCCTGGTTGTTGTTATACTTGCCGCCGGCGTAGAGTTCGCAAAAGACGAGCTCCCAGTTAAAGCGCTTCTCGGAAGGGTTCCAGTCGAGCGGGCAGCCACGGCCATTGTCCTCTACCTGGATAGAGCCATCGCGAAAGGCGGTAAGGGTGATGAGCTTGCCGTAGCCCTGGCGCGCCTCGTCAACGGCGTTGGACAGGATCTCGAAGGCGGCATGCGCGCAGCCGTCGAGCCCGTCCGAGCCAAAGATGACGGCAGGGCGCAGGCGTACGCGTTCCTCGTCCTTGAGCTGGCGGATACTGTCGTTACCATAGTTTGCGGTGTTTTTTGCCATACTCGCTCTCTCGGTGCTCCTTTGCTGCGTTTAAGTCATACAGATAGTCAAGGTAGCATAGCCCAGCCCCTGGGCGATTCCAACCAACACGAAATCCATCGAACAATCGTTCGATTAGATAATGAATGCTTGGAATGCGGGAGGGACCTGTCCTGTCCTATTCAAACATCTGCGGCAGGTCGATGAAGACGGTTCGATCGCTTTCGCCAGCTTCGAAGCCCGAACGGGAGAAGAATCCATAGCGATGGCACTTGAGTCCCGTTGCCTCGACTTGGGCGATTTCCTCGTCGACCATTTTTTGCGTGATGGGGGATTTGCGGAACTTTGCTTCGTAGAATGCGTAGCCCTCGGGGTCTTGCGTTACCACATCGAATTCGCCGCTCGTTTTGTTTGCGGGGTCGTCGTACCAGTACTTGCCTATGGCGTCGAAAGCCGGTTCGATCTTGCCGGTCCTGTTCTGCCGCACGAGGTATTGACGGCAGATCTCCTCGAACATATGAGGAACGTAGTTTTCCTCGAAGTCTTGGAAGACGTGACGATCATAGAAGACTTCCGAGTCGAGCAGCTGACGCGCTGAGGCATTGCGGAAAACATAGCGATAGTAAAAGAGCGAAAGCGGATCCACTACAAAGTAGCCAGACTTGCGCTTGTTCGTAGGGTCGTTGATGGGTGCACGCTTTTGGACGATTTCGAGTGACATGAGCTTGTCGAGCACGTCTGCCATGGCCGGACCGCTCGAGACGTGCGACTGTGCCAGCACGTCCCCCCAACGGGAGTAGCCTTGTGCGAGAGCCCCGAAAACTTCGTTGGCGTTGGTCATCTTCGAGATCTCGGCGTTGAGATAGGACGGCACCTCGCTTTCTAAGCGGGCGCCAGGTTCCGTGACGAGCTCGATGATGTTGTCGCGTACGCTTTGGGATTGATCGATGAGGCGATTGTAAAAGGGGATACCGCCAAAAACGCTATAGAGCCGCACCTTGTCCTCGGGCGAGAACGCGGGATAGAACTTCGCAGCGTCAAAGTAATCCATGGGCTTAAGCTCAAGCGCGAGATCAATTCGCCCGTAGAGGGGGCTTTCATGCTCGATGAGGGATTTCATAATCTCAACGTAGGAGCCGCACAGGACAATGTTTAAACGTGAGTCTTCCCTGTGGGCGTCGATTGAGGTCTGAAGAATGCTGTCTAGGCCTTTAACCGCATCTCTCAAGTAGGGGTATTCGTCGAGAACGAGGGTAATGTTCTTGTCTTTAGCTTGGGCAAACAGAAATTCGATGAGCTCGCGGATGCCTGTGAAGGCGAGCGGAGGAAAGCTCAGCGCTTCAGCAACAAGGACGGACAGACTCTCGAGGTTGTCTGCCTCGGAGGTTTGGCGGCACTCGTAATAGACCGTTGCGACGTCTGACAAATCCGTTAGCGCCTGCTTGATGAGCTCACTTTTTCCGACGCGACGCCTGCCGTAAATGAGAACATTGCGCTGCTCGGGTGCTTTGAGCGTTTTCTTAATACGGGCGAGTTCACGCTCCCTGCCAATGAATTCCACTTACTCGGTTCCTTCCGACTCGGTTTTGTCCGAGTTAATTGTATCGCATGAATCAGATTATGCTCGAGATTACTCGGACAAAACCGAGTCGGTTTTGTCCGAGTAAGTTTGAATAGCGAATCGAAGTTGTTGTGTCCGCATGGCGATGACGAACATGATTTTCATAATGACAGATATAGTTGACATCTTCTGATGGATGCAATATATTTATGTCATGTTGCAACGAATATCTGTCCACATTTACGAAAGGAGCTCCATGCCGGGTAAGAAAAACCTTCGCATGAAGGCGGCGCGCGCGGCGGCTGGCCTTTCGCAAGCCGACTTGGCCGAGGCCGTGGGCGTTACGCGCCAGACTATCGGTCTTATCGAGGCGGGCGGCTACAACCCCACGCTCAATTTGTGCGTGGCAATCTGTAAGGCGCTGCGCGTTACGTTGAACGACTTGTTTTGGGAAGACGAAACCGACGCCGACCCTAATACTCTTTAGGAGTTCACTATGAAATATGAAGATCTGAAAATCGTGCAAAAGTGGCGTGAATATGCCGGCCCAAAGGATGAGCGCCTGGAGGCGGAAAGCGCAAAGATCTACAAGATTGGTTTCGTACTGCTTTCGTTTGGCATGTTGATGATCTTTTTCTACCAGTTTATAGCTCGACAGGTCGCGTGGGTTCACAGCGACGCCAGTGAAATGCCGCATGGCTTTGCAACGCCGTTCGAGGTAGCCATGTATTTCTGGCTCGTTCTCGTGATGTTGATTTGCGCAGGACTGCAAACGCGGAAGGGCTATGTCGATATCAATCGTTTTGGGCAAACCGAGCATCTTCCTGTTGGATATTTCCTGCTTGTCAGCGGTCTTAGCGGCGCCGCGTTCGCGCTTGTTATTGCCGCAATGCGCTGTATCGCTGAGGCGCAGATCGTACCGCTCGAAAGCGTCTTTTGGTTGGCGAACCTGGCCACGGGCGTGTTCTGCGGTGCGACGATTTTCGCGGCCACGTTTGCTGCCCTGTGCGCAACGTTTTTCACGGCGAAAAGACGCCGTGCCAAGCTCGAGGCAGAACTCGACTCCTCTGACGACATCTAATGCGTAATGGGCTGGCTCTGGGTATCCAGAACCAGCCCATTTGATGTTCGATGAGCCGAGTCGGCGTCTCTCGCAAAGGTAACTGAGAGCTAGTGAGGCTTATCAGAATTGACCTCATCGGCAGTGTCGGTTTCGAGCGCCGTGCGGCGGGCGCTGTAGGCGATGAGGCCGGCGCCTGCCGCGGCGAGTGATGCAGCGGCTGCCGTAAGGGGAGCGTTGACATCGCCCGTGCCAGCGAGCGCGCCCGCTTTTCCGGAGCGCTTGTTATTGCTGTGGTCCTTGCCACTGCCGGAGCTCCTTCCGCCGGAGCCGCCGCCCTCGTCGGTACCGCCGCCACTCGAGCCGCCATCGCCGTCCACGGTCATCGGGGCGTCGTGAAGTCCTGTCGTATCCGCGCTGTCGCATACGCCGACCTGAACTTCTGAGCGTTCGCATGACGCGTCGGGCACATGAAGCTCGTGCAGTACGGCACCCAGCGCCGAGTTCGCGCCCGGTCGAATTTCCTCGAGCGTTACGAGATCGAGCGCCACCAGATTACGCGCCTTCGCATACAGCGTTACGCGTTTGCCCACTTCGTTGCTCCAGCTCTCGGGGATGGCGAAGCTCATGCGGAACTGTGCCGTGCAACCCGGTGCCAGCACGGCGTTGCCGTTGTCGGCTACCAGCGGGTGCGTTGCAAAACGTGCGCCCAGCGTCTCGAGCGCGTACTTCACGTGTGCCATGTCGTTGGCCGAAGCGTCCTCGGCAAGCTCTGGATCGTAGATTGAAGCCATGCGTGCGTTTACTCCGAATCCGATGGATGCGCTGGAGAACGGCTGGCTGGAGCCCTCTCGGTACAGATCGATCATGCCGGCGGTCAGCAAGGTGTTGCCGTCGTTTCGCACCGTGACCATGAAGGATTCGCCTGCTGCTCCGGGCACCACCGCGCCCGAGGTGGCGACCGCGCCCGTCGGAGTGGCACACGCCACCAAGGGCACTTCGATGCCGTGCAGCTCTGCCTCGCTCTTCTCCGCGCTTACAATGTGCGTGGCGAGCGCGGAGAGCATGCCTCCCGACGTCAAAAATGTCGTTATCTGATCGACGGGATGGTCCAGCTCGCACATCACGAACGGCTCCGTGAACAGATCGCCTGCCAAGGTGCTGGCGAAGATGCGGAAGTGCTTGCCCATCACTGCTACCGGGTTGCCTTCTTCGTCGTAGGTTTGCCCCACCTTGCCATCGGTGTTCTCTACATAGAGCGCGCACCTGCCGTTGTTGCTTACGCTAAACGATGCCGGGCCACAGCCTGCGGCACCCACGGGCTGCGTTGCAAATGCCGATGCGCCTCGCGTCCAAGTAATATGCTGCAGTTGCTCGTTGACGGTTGCCAAAAAGCCCGTGCGCTGCGGCCACGGCACCGCGTGGGGTACTGTGGCATCTGGTGGCATAACGCCCCAACCCGCGATGGACTGGCCGATCACGGCATACGATGCGCAGCCACAACCGTTTGCAGTTTCGTATGCAACGGGCACCACCATTTTGCCTTTGATATTCTCGGGTACGCCCAGCTCGATGCTCGATGGCGCTTGCGGAAAGCGGAGGACCTGACGGAACGTGAGGCTGTCGCCCGAAACGTCCGACCACAGGGTGAAGCACTCCAGCGCAACCTCTGCCTCATTGCCCAGCGCCTTTTCTGCGGTGGTTCCGCGGCGGTGGAGGTAAGCGCCCGACAGGCGCCCGTCGACCAGCGTCTTGCCCACCGTGATGCGTGGACACTGCAGACAATGGTGGCCATCCTCCTGAAGGCGGCCGCGCGAGATGCTGCGCCACGACGTATGAGACATCACGCGAACTCCGTCGTTGCTTATGCGCAGGCGCACAACGGACAGTATGCCGGCTGTGCTTGCCGTATCGAAAAGGGTGTTGTCGCCGTCGGGGCGCTCGCCCGAGACCAACAGCACGTAGGCGTCCTGGTTTCCTCTTCCGTCCGTATATTCCACCACGTCGAAGTCGTAATCGTATATGCCGTCGCGCTCCACGTCGCCCTCGCCAAACCCAAGGGGAAAGTCCACAGGCGTGGGAGCGGACCACGTCCCGTTTGCCTTTGTGTGCACCACTAGGCGCGAGCGGCCATTGTCGCCGTAGCGCACCGAGGCGATACGGAACAGGCATTCTACGCCGGCAATCATTGCCAGCTTCATGTGGGCTTCGCTGAGCACGCCAGCAAACAGCACGTTGTCGCTCGAGGGTTTGATGCCGCCACGCTCGTCTTCCGATACACCAGCAGAATTGGCGTTGGGGTCCGCAGCGGCGTCCTTCGCCTGCCCGATATAGGTGTACTTATACATCGTCGCGGCGTTTTCGTCGTTCTCTATCAGTGCATGGACGAAATGCTCGATCTGTCCCGTGTCGTCGCTTTCTGCATCCGCCTCGAGCTCAATGCGCGTGACCGCTTGATCCCAATCGCGCACGACGGGCGCGACGTTTACGGCAGTGGCCTTAACCTCGGCGCGTGCGAGCAGCTCGGCGTTGGTGACGATGGTGGCCGATGCGATAAATTGCGGCACGCCGCCCGCCTCGATGTTGCCGGGCGTGCCGAAGCGGGCATCCAGCGTGTAAGGCGTATCTCCACCCAATGCGAGCTCAGAGCGCTGGAGCACATACTGGTTGCCATTGTTCACCGACATATTCCACGAATCGAGGAGTGTGGGCCACGACCCCGACCAAGCCTTGGTGGTCCACTTGAACATGACGAACTGGAGTATCACATCGACATCGACGTCTGCACCTACGCGCAGCCGCGGAAGCTGGTGTCCATCTGCCTTCTCGTACCCAATGAACAGCGTGAGGGATGCGGCGCCGCGCACGGCAGACGAAGCGACGCCTGCAACGCCGGCGCCAAAGGTGACGGCAAGCCCGATCTGGATGGTGAACGAGCCCGAGGTGTTTGAATAGTCGAGCGAAATGTTTTTAAAAAACGCCGCGCCGCTGCCGTGCGTGTGGGCACCCACGGCGAGCGCCAGCTTCGCCAGCACCCAGGGGTTGACGTTTAGGAAAAACGGCACCGGTCCTAGGGTAAACTGCTCGGTCCAATTGAGGCCGGTTCTTACTTGAAAGAGTGCCTTAATATTGCCGTATGCGGGGTCGTTGTTGTTACCCCAGGTTTTGCCCACCCAATCGTAGGCGAGCGAGCCGTACAGCTGTGTGGCGATATCCATCGTGAACAGCAGCGTGCAATGGTGGCGAAGGAGCTTAGTGTTTCTTGGATCGGTTCCCGAACCGGCACTCATACTCTTGTACTGATTCCACTTCCCCTCCATCTCGTCGAGGTAGCGGTTTGCCTGCTTGGCACCCGACTCGCGCGGTGACTTCTTCCAGTACTCCGGATCCGGATTGCCCGAATCGTTCATGTAGCCGACCGGTTTGTATCCTCCGCCAAACAGCACGTACCCAGCAAACGAGAAATCGAACAAAACGGGGAACGAGGGCATCCAGCACGTGAACTTATTGCCGCCGATGCCGGGAAACGCCGCCGGGAAATCAAACGGAGTGATCTCTTGGTCCATGGTAGTGGGGACGATAGTGGTCGATCCGGATTCCGCCTTTGCCGCCGGCGCGGTAACAACGGCCATAGGGGATGAGAGCGTGTAGGTTTTGCCCTGGTAGTCGAGGACAAAGCGCAGCTTGCACCCTTCTTCCAGAAGGCCCGAAGCTGCATCGAGGAACGTGTCTTCAAGCGTGAACGTTGCCAGATTATCCGCACCCGATGCGCTGGCCTTGACTTGGCCAATCTGCGTGAAGGTTTCGGGTGAGCTGCCCGCGGCAGGCGTCACTTTGTTGATGCGCAGCGTTGCCTGTCCACCCTGTGGCAGATGTGCCTGCACGGTAAAGGCGTGCGTATCGGGCTGCTCGTTTGCCGTGTCGTCCTTCGGCAATGTCATGTACGTGGCTTCAGCGTACTGGATGTCCCATTCGTCGAATGTGAGCTGGCGGAAGTACGGCTCGCCGTCGGAAAGCGGACGCGTGGGCGCGGTTATGGCGGTGCCGCCCTGGATACGCGCAAGGGGAATCTCGACATCACGGTAGCCCGCCATGCTAATGGAGATGCCGCCGTTAAAGTCGTACGCGTCGAGAAGCGTTGCCTCGTCCACGTAGCCTTCCGAAAGAGGCGCGACCTCAAAGATGGCCGTGCCCTCGTCGTCGGTAGTGGCGGAGAGCTGCTTGCCCGCGGCATAACGCGACGCGAACGTGACCTGGGCTCCCTTGATGGGCATATTCTTGTTGGCGACGTCGATCACAACCACACCAAACATGGTGCGCGAGAGCACCAGGACCTTGAAGGGGTCTTCTTCGTCGGCATGGGCCGCGGTGGGCGCGAACGGCAGCAGGAAGGCATTTTCGCTTCCCGGCACGCGAGGCAACATAATGCTCGCTAGCGAGGATGTTCCGGCGATAAGTAGCGAACGGCGATCAAGCATTTTGGGCTCCCATCCCGCAAATTTCGGTGGAAATAATCCAATTTTGCGAGAAGGTGCCCCGTGGCGGTAGTGCCGTTCGAGGGTCAAAATGTCCAATTTGAGCGCGCGAAAGCGCTAGGCCCCCGGAGTGCTTTCGATACGCCGGGCAGTCTGGCCGCTAGCGCAACATGTGGGCAACCAGCTCGGCGCGAGTTCCGATACCAAGCTTGGCATACACTCCTGATAGGCGGTTTTTGACGGTGCCCGGCGATACTCCCATATGGCGTGCGATTTCGGCGTTGGTCCACCCGCGACAGGCGAGCATGGCCATGGTGAATTCCGTGGTCGTTAGATCGTTGGCCACGTCCTCGCCCGAATCGGGGTTGTGGATGCGCCGCCAGCCGTAGCTGAATCGATACGTAATCTCGATGATGCGTGCGAAGTCGTCAGGGTATTGCGTTTTTAGACACGCCTCGATAAGCCC